>JAGRMS010000504.1 GCA_020441135.1 Pseudooceanicola sp. | reverse complement strand
ATCGGCCCGATCTGGCGCGGCGGGAAGTTGACCACCGCCAGCACCTGCTTCCCGATCAGCTGGGAAGGCTCGTAGTGGCGGGTGATCTGGGCCGAAGACTTCCTCTCCCCCAGGTCGCCGCCAAAATCGACCCAGAGCCGGATCGCCGGCTTGCGCGCCTCGGGGAAAGGTTCTGCGCGCGTGACCGTGCCGACGCGCACCTCGACCTTCTGGAAGTCGTCGTAGGAAATCTCAGCCACGGGACAGCTCCTTGCTCCGGTTGGTCGCGGCGGCAACCGCCCGCTTCAGCAATTCCGGGAAACCCGCGCGATCATCCATCAGCACTTCCAGCGCCGCCTGCGTGGTGCCGTTCGGGCTGGTCACGTTCACCCGCAACTGCGCCGGATCCTCCTCCGCCGCCTCGGCCAGCGCGCCCGCACCCGCCACAGTCGCCTTCGCCAGCTGCATCGCCAGCCCCTCCGGCAAACCCTGCGCCACCCCCGCCGCCGCCATCGTCTCGATCAGGTGGAATACATAGGCCGGTCCGGAACCGCTGAGCCCCGTCACGGCGTCCATCTGCGCCTCGTTCTCAAGCCGCACCACCTGCCCGACCGCCGACAACAGCTGCTCGGCCCGGTCAAGATCCGCCGCCGACGCCGAGGCGTTTCCAATCAGCGCCGTGATCCCCTTGCCGATCGCCGCGGGCGTGTTCGGCATCGCCCGCACGATCGGCGTCCGCGCGCCCAACGCGGCCTCGTAGGCCGCGATCGGCGTGCCCGCGGCCACCGAGACGAACAGCGTCGCGCCATTGCCCAGCGCCGCCAGCACCGGCAGCGCCGCGCCCATCATCTGCGGCTTGACCGCGATCAGCACGACGGCCGGAGCCTTGGGCACGCCTTCGTTCAGATGCACGCCCTGCGCGACAAGCCAGTCCGAGGGCTTGGGGTCCAGCACCCAGACCGACGAATTGGGCAGCCCCTGCGCCAGCCAGCCCGCGAGCATCGCGGAGCCCATCTTGCCGCAGCCCAGCAGCACCAGCCCGCCCGTGGCGATATCGTTCATGGACATGGGATGCCCCTCCCCCTTTTCGGTTCAGGGCATCGGTTTAAGCGCGCCCGTAGGCCTCTGCAATGGCGACCTGCATCGCGTCCTTGGGTGACTTGCCGCCCCAGACCGCCAGCTGGATCGCCGGATAGAATCGCTCTGCCGCCATCACCGCGGAGGAGATCATCGTATCCACCTGCTCGGGCGAGGCGGTCTGGCCGCCGGCCAGCACCAGACCATAGCGATAGACCATCATCTTCTGCTCGGCCCACCAGGTGAAGGCCCCGGCCCAGCAGTGGTCGTTCAGGGTATTCAACAGCGCATACAGCTCGGGCAGCCGCTCGTCCGGAGGCTCCATCTCGAAGGTGCAGACAAGGCGCAGCGATTCGTCGTAGCCCGACCAGGAGAGCGAGACCGAATAGGTGCGCCACTGGCCTTCGACCGCCATGGCGATCTGGTCGTCGCCGATACGGTCAAAGTCCCATTCGTGATGTTCGGCAAGGTGTTCGACGATGTCGATCGGGTGGATGTCGTCTTCGAGATACGGCTCGGAAAGGGCCATTGCGCCACCTCAATATGCTCTAGAGAACGGGGAGTTTGCTCCCTCTATCGCTAGATGACTGCTCCAATGGACGGGGCATGTTCCCCTGCCCATACTACATATGGTGCTGCGTCGCGGCGCTGCTTGCAACCTTTATTTTGGGGTTATCCACGATAACTTGTGCAGCCGTCAGAGGCTGCTGCAAGATGTCGCTTTCGCCTCAGACACTTCGCGCCAAATGGCCCGGATCAGCCCTTGGCCTTCGCCTCGAGCGCGTCGAGCCGTGCCGCCAGCGCCGCGTTCTCTTCGCGGGCCTTTTGCGCCATCGTCCGCACCGCGTCGAACTCTTCGCGGGTCACGAAATCGCGGTCCGCCAGCCAGCGGTCGATCATGCCCTTGAAGGCAGTCTCGGCCTCGGTCCGCGCGCCCTGCGCCACGCCCATGGCGTTGGTCATCAGCTGGGACAGGTCATCGAGGATCTTGTTGCGCGTCTGCATGGGCGTTCTCCCGCTCTTCCGTTGCTCTATATGGGGGTGCGGGCGGCGCGGGGCAAGGTTGACTTCCCGCCCGCGGCGCAGGCATTCAGACACCATGCTGGCCGCCATTCCCTTTCCGGACCTGTCCCCCGACCTGATTTCGGTCGAGCTCTTCGGGACGACCCTCGCCCTGCGCTGGTATGCGCTGGCCTATATCGCCGGGATCGTGCTGGCCTGGTGGCTCTGCCGCCGCGCGGTGCGTCAGCCCGGGCTCTGGCCCGGCCAGCCGCCGATGAATGCTACGCAGATCGAGGATCTGGTGACATGGGCCGTTCTGGGCGTGATCCTGGGCGGGCGGCTTGGCTTCGTGCTGTTCTATCAGCCGGACTTCTACCTTTCGAACCCGGGCGAGATCGTGAAGGTCTGGCAAGGCGGTATGTCCTTCCACGGCGGGATGCTTGGCGTGTTCGCCGCCGTCTGGCTGTTCACCCGCCGCCATCGCATCCCTCCGCTGTCCGCCGCCGACCTGATCGCCCATGCGGTGCCCCCGGGCCTGCTGTTCGGGCGACTCGCGAACTTCGTCAACGCCGAGTTGTGGGGCCGTCCCACCGACCTGCCCTGGGGCGTGGTCTTTCCCGGCACGGCAGCGCAGGACTGTCCGGGAGTCCTGACGCTCTGCGCCCGGCACCCCTCGCAACTCTACGAGGCGGCACTGGAGGGGCTGATCCTTGGCGCGCTGCTGCTCTGGCTGGTCTACCGCCGTCGCGCCTTTCACCGTCCCGGCACCCTGTTCGGCACTTTCCTCGCGGGCTACGGTCTGGCGCGATTCCTTGTCGAGTTCGTCCGGCAACCCGACGCGCAATTCGTCTCGGAGGGCAATCCGCTGGGCCTTGCGCTGCACCTGGATGGCTGGGGCCTGACCATGGGACAGCTACTCTCGCTGCCGATGATCGCGCTGGGCCTCTGGTTCGTCCTGCGGGCGCGGCGGTGAGCCTGACCGACCATCTGGTCGCCCGCATCCGCGCCACCGGGCCGATCACTATCGCGGACTACATGGCCGAGTGCCTGCTGCATCCGACCTTTGGATACTACACCACCCGAGACCCCTTCGGCGCGAAAGGCGATTTCACCACCGCCCCCGAGATCAGCCAGATGTTCGGAGAGTTGATCGGCCTCGCCCTTGCCCGGTCGTGGCTCGACCAGGGCGCACCCGCGCGGTTCACGCTGGCCGAGCTTGGTCCGGGACGCGGCACCCTGATGGCAGACGTCCTGCGTGCAACGGCCCGCGTTCCGGGTTTCGACAAGGCCGGGCTTCACCTAGTCGAAGCCTCTCCCACCCTGCGCGCCCGTCAACGGCAGGCCTTGGCCGCACATAGCGTCCGCTGGTTAGACACGGTGGACGAATTGCCCGAGGCCCCCCTCTTCCTGATCGCCAACGAATTCTTCGACGCCCTCCCCATCCGTCAGTTCCAGCGCGCGGCTCAAGGCTGGAGCGAACGCCAGATCGGCCTGGACGGCGACCGCCTGACGCCCGGTCTCGGCGCGCCCGGTCCGCAGCCCGCGCTGGCACGGCGCCTGGGCGATACCGGCGAGGGAGAGATCGTCGAACTCTGCCCCGCCGCGCCCGCCATCGTCGCACAGATCGCCCGCCGCATCGCGCAGCACGGCGGCGCGGCGCTGCTGATCGACTACGGCAACTGGCGCTCGCGCGGGGATACGCTTCAGGCCGTACGGGATCACCGTTTTGCAAGGATCCTCGACACCCCCGGCCAATCCGACCTCACCGCCCACGTCGCCTTTGAGCCGCTTGCCCTTGCCGCCCGCGCCGCCGGGGCCGCGCACAGCCGGATGACATCTCAGGGAACATTCCTCGAACGCCTCGGCATCACCGCCCGTGCCCAGGCGCTCGCCGCGCGCGGGGGCGATGCGGTTGCCGCCGCACATCGCCGGTTGACGCACCCCGACGAAATGGGAAACCTGTTCCAGGTGCTGGGGCTGTTCCCCCCCGGCGCGCCCTGCCCCGCGGGACTGGAGCCATGACGCTGGAAATCCTCACCGCCAAAAGCCTTTCCCCGATCCGCCACGGGTTCTTCACCCGCAAGGGCGGCGCGTCTTCGGGCATCTTCGCCGGCTTGAACTGCGGCACCGGATCGACCGACCAAAGCGAGGCGGTTGCGATCAACCGCGCCCGCGTGGCCGTGGCGATGGACGTCGGTCCGCCCGCCCTGACCGGCGTCCACCAGGTCCACAGCGCCGAGGTCGTGACCGTCACCGCGCCGCTGAGAGACAAGCCGCGCGCCGACGCAATGGTGACGAGGACGCCGGGCCTTGCCTTGACGGTGCTGACAGCCGATTGCCAGCCGGTTCTTTTTGCCGACCATGCAGCGGGTGTCGTCGGGGCAGCCCATGCCGGCTGGCGCGGGGCGCTCGACGGCGTGCTGGAGGCGGTGCTCGACGCGATGGAAGCGCTTGGTGCCAGCCGCAGCAACACCGTCGCCGCCATCGGCCCCTCCATCAGCCAGCGCGCCTACGAAGTCGGGCCGGAATTCCTCGACAGTTTCCTTGCCGAGGATCCCGAATACGCCCGTTTCTTCGCCAACGGCCAGGGCGACCGGCTGATGTTCGACCTGCCGGGCTTCGGCCTGCACCGCCTGCGCAACGCCGGGATCGGCAGTGCTTCGTGGACCGGGCACTGCACCTATTCCGACCCCGAACGGTTCTATTCCTACCGCCGCGCCACGCACGCCAAGGAAGCCGACTACGGCCGCCTGATCGCGGCCATCCGCCTCTGAATCCGCTTTTCGCCACATTCGCGGCCTTCGGAGCGGTCCGACACCCTGAGAAACCCCTTGCACGGGAACAATTTACGCGAATAAACCCGCCGCTCGGCGATTGTTCGCGGCCCACGAACAGAGCGGCCACAAAATACCCTCAATTGGCCCCAAACCCGCCCGAAGCCCCCGGCATCCTTTGACCAACGCAAAGACCAGGGAGTCTGACATGAAACCGAAAGCCCGCTTCATCCAGTCGGTGATCGACACCGCCCGCAAGACCGAGGTGGAATTGCCCTTTGACCGCGGCCCGCGCCGCGCCGCCTTCATCGCCCGCCGCAACGCGGAAGAGACACGCAAACCGGCCAAGGCCAGCTGACAACGAACCCCTCGCGCCGGACGCTGCCCCTGACCGGCGAGGGATGAAAGCCCGCCCCGCACAACCGTGGGGCGGGCTTTTTGATTCGAATGGAACGCATAAATTGTGGCAGGATAATTGGGCAATCTGGAAACAGTCATACCCGCCCGGGCGAATTACCGACCCACTTCGCACGAATTATAGAAATCCTTGACAAATTAAGCGAAAATCCGCCAAACCGTTCTCACTTCAGATCTCCACACCCTGTGTCGATTTGTCGTTGTCGGTGGGGGCCGGCGAGAAATACGACCCTGTACGCAAAGGGCCGAACGAACCATGACGATCCCCACCTCGCTTGCGCGCGCGGCGCAGCGCGCTGTCCGCACGGCATCCCCTGTCCTCAACGATCCCGCGGCCCTGCGCACCCAGCAACGCCAGCAACTGCGTCGATACGAGGTCAGCGCGCTGATGCCGGACGGGACGGTCACCGAGACCCGCCACATCGCCCCGGCGCTGCCGCTTTTCGAGGATGCCTTCTGCGCCTTTTCGCGCGGCGCGCTTATCGAGACGGACAACGGCCCTGTCGCCATCGAGGACATCCAGCCGGGCGAGCGTATCCTGACGGCGGAAGGTCACGTCCAGCCGCTGCTCTGGAAGGGGTCCACCATCCTCGTTCCCGGGCGACCCGGCCCGAACGGGCGCAACATGCGCCTGACCCGCATCATGGCCGACAGCTTCGGGATGCAGCGCCCCTACTCCTTCGTGCTCGCCGGGCCCTCGGCCCGCCTGCTGTCCACCCCAGCCCACCTGCGTGACGAGGCGCAGGGCGCACCGATGCTGACCCCGATCCAGGAATTCGTCGATGGCAACAACGTGGTGGAAACCGCGCCCCCCACGGCGGTCGAGCTGTTCCACATCTGCCTCAAACGCCACACCACCATCCGCATCGGCGGGCTGGAGTTCGAAACCTATCACCCCGGCCAGCACGCCCCGCGGATGATCAGCCACTCGCTGCGCGGGCTGTTCTTCTCGATGTTCCCGCATGTCGGCATGTTCGGCGACTTCGGGCCCGTCGCGTTTCCGCGCGCGGGTGAAGGCTCCCGGCCGAGCGCGCTCACGGCCTGAAACGCCCGCTCGCAACGCGCGCCAAGAATTTTCGAAAATTCTTGGCAAAAACTATCGAAAGTTTTTGTTCCCCGCCGCTCCGGCGCGGAGACGTCACGCCGACCGGTTCAGCCGCGCCTCCAGCACGTCGAAGGGCACGCCGGGTTCGTCCTTGGCGACCCGGATCACCAGCGAGGTCTTGACGCTCGCCACGTTCGGCGCGGTCAGCAACTGCCCGGTCAGGAAGGACTGGAAGCCAGACAGATCGGGTGCCACGCATTTCAGGATAAAGTCCACCTCGCCGTTCAGCATGTGGC
>JAGRMS010000075.1 GCA_020441135.1 Pseudooceanicola sp. | reverse complement strand
AAGGACAAGCGCGGCGAAGCGCCGTTCTCGGTCGACGCCAACCTGCTGCATACCTCGTCAGAGGGGAAGGTGCTGGAGAACCCGGGCGAGGAAGCCCCGGACTACGTCTATCAGCGCACCGTCGATCCCGAGAAGGCGCCCGACGAGGCCGAGACGCTGGAGATCACCTTCGAGAACGGCGACGCGGTGGCGATCAACGGCGAGGCGATGAGCCCGGCGACGATCCTGACCAAGCTGAACGAGATCGGCGGCAAGCATGGCGTCGGGCGGCTGGACCTGGTGGAAAACCGCTTTGTCGGCATGAAGTCGCGGGGGATCTACGAAACCCCCGGCGGCACCGTCCTGCTGGAAGCCCATCGCGGGATCGAGCAGATCACGCTGGATTCCGGGTCGGGCCACCTGAAGGATTCGATCATGCCGCGCTATGCGGAGCTGATCTATAACGGTTTCTGGTTCAGCCCCGAACGCGAAATGCTCCAGGCGTTGATCGACAAGAGCCAGGAAAACGTCTGGGGCACCGTGCGGGTGCGGCTTTACAAGGGGTCGGTGCGCACCGTCGCCCGCTGGTCGGACCGCTCGCTCTACTCGGAAAAGCACGTCACCTTCGAGGAAGACTTCGGCGCCTACGACCAGAAGGACGCCGAGGGCTTCATCCAACTGAACGCCCTGCGCCTGCGCCTGCTGGCCGCGCGCAAGCGCCGGCTGGGATAAGAAAAGGCGGCCCCGCAGAGGGTGACGGGGCCGCCGCACTCTTAACCGGACACTGGTGAAAGCCTATTTGGCGGTGATCGTCGTCATGACCAGCTTGCCATCGGGCTTGATCGGGCCGTCTTCCTTGGCGCCGAGGGTGTATTCGAACGCCCCGGTCTTCATGCCGCCCGCCTCGGAATGCACCATCAGCATCAGCATCTCGCCCGGCTTGACCTCTTCGGTCAGGATCGCGGCGACGTCGATGTTCTCGCCCATGCGCAGCGGGGCATAGCCGACCACCGGCCCGGGCTTCATCGCGGCATCGGTGCGGTGAACGACCATCCAGCCGTTCTCTCCGGCGACGACCTTGCTGGCCGAGACGATCCCGTTCGACACGTCCTGATCGGCGGCCTCGACCATCGGCGTCATCCCGTGCGCGGCGGCGAAGGCCATGCCGGCGGACAGCGTCAGGGCGAGGGCGGTTGTTGCGAGTTTCATGTCGTGTCTCCCTTTGATGAGGGGCCGGAATGGCCGTTGCTCGGGGGGAGACACGGGGGGAGGGGCAGGGAAGTTTCAGGGAGAGGTGGTGGATGACGGGTTCGTGAACGACCTGTCAGGCAGTGGTGCCGGTGAAGGGACTCGAACCCCCGACCCCATCATTACGAATGACGTGCTCTACCAGCTGAGCTACACCGGCACTGGTGCCGGGGCGTTTAGCATCGAGCGGCGGGGTGGGAAAGGGCTAAATTCCGTCCGGTCGCACGGGTGGGGTGCCGTCTTCGTCGACCACCAGTTCGGCCTCGGGAACCTCGGGCTCGGTCTCGGGCTGCGGGCGGGGGCCGACGATCAGGGGGAGCACCGAGACCCCGGTGGCGCTGTGAACCTCGGCGTGGTGGGGCGCGCGCCAGCTGAGGGTGTCGAGCCCCTGGCAGTTCTCGCAGACCGGCTGCCAGTCGGCGTGGATCTGCTGGCAGTTGTCGCAGACCCATTGCGGGCCGCGCGGGGCGGTGAGGGCGCGGGCGAGCCAGCCATTCACCACCGCGTCGGACGCGCCTTCGCCGCGTTCGATTGCCGCCATCAGGGTCAGCGCGCGGGCATCGGCCCCCGGGGCGGTCGCCAGGTCGCCCAGCGCGCGGCGGGCGGCGGGGAAGTCCTCGGCAACGAGGTTCAGCTCGGCCAGCAGCAGCTTCGTCTCGGCGTTCTCGGGGTGGATGCGGGTCAGCAGCTGGAACCGCTTGAGCCGCGCCTCGGGCGTTTCATCGGGCTCCATGCGGGCAAAGGCCGCGGCGAGATCGGGATGCGGCTGCGCCTCCCACGCCTTCTTGAGGATGCGGATGGCGTATTTCGGCTGCCCCTTGGCGATATAGCCGCGCGCCGCCAGCGCGGCGGCGGGGACGAGGTCGGGCGAGAGGCGGTTGGCCTCGATCACCTGCTCGCGGGTTTCCACCGAAGTGCCGTCGTCCAGCAGTTCCTTCGCCTCGGACAGCGCCAGCACCGCCTCGCGGCGGGTATAGACGTCGCGGGGCAGGGCGCCCGACTTCAGCTTGGCGCTGAGCGTGTTGCGCGCGCCCGACCAGTCGTGCGCCTGGGCCTGGAGTTGCAGCAGCACGTCCTGGGTTTCCTCGTGCCGGGGTTTCAGCTGGAACGCCTTCTCGGCCAGCTTGCGCGCGGTCTCGGTGTCGCCTTCGGCATTCTTCTACATCATGATCCCGCGCACCCCGACAAAGCGGGTGGATTCGTGGGCGAT
>JAGRMS010000503.1 GCA_020441135.1 Pseudooceanicola sp. | reverse complement strand
TGCTGCTGAACGGCGGCAAGCTGGCGGGGATCCTGCTGGAAAGCGCGGGCACCAGCTATCTCGCCATCGGGATCGGCGTGAACCTGGCCGAGGCGCCGCCGCCCAGCGCGGTGGAGGCGGGGGCGGTGCGCCCCGTCTCGCTCTTGTCGGAAACCGGCACCGCGATCGCACCCGAGGATTTCCTGCCCCACCTCGCCACCGCCTACGCCCTGCGGGAGCGGCAGTTCACCACCTACGGCTTCGACCCCGTCCGCACGGCCTGGCTGGCGCAGGCGGCGCGGCTGGGCGAGACGATCACCGCGAAGACCGGCGCGCAGGTGACGACGGGGCGGTTTGAAACCGTGGACGCGCAGGGTAATCTGGTGTTGACAACCCCGGGCGGGCGCGTCGCGATCCCCGCCGCCGAGGTCTATTTCTGAGAGAGGCTGACAAGATGCTGCTCGCCATCGACTGCGGCAATACCAACACCGTGTTCTCGATCTGGGATGGCGCGCAGTTCATCTGCACGCTGCGCACCTCGACCCATCACGCGCGCACGGCGGATGCCTATTTCACCTGGTTCAAGACGCTGATCGAGCACTACGGCATCAAGCCCGACATCAGCGACGTCATCATCTCGTCGACCGTGCCGCGCGTCGTGTTCAACCTGCGCGTCTTTGCCGACCGCTTCTTCGGCTGCCGCCCGCTGGTGGTGGGCAAGCCCGAATGCCTGCTGCCCAAAGCCCCGCGCGTCGATATCGGCACCATCGTCGGCCCCGACCGGCTGGTGAACGCGGCGGGATGCTTCGACCGGCATGGCGGCAACAAGATCGTGGTGGACTTCGGCACCGCGACGACCTTCGACGTGGTGGACGACGACGGCGCCTATGTCGGCGGGGTGATCGCGCCGGGCGTGAACCTGAGCCTCGAGGCGCTGCACATGGCCGCCGCCGCCCTGCCGCATGTGGACATCGCCAAGCCGCAGGCGGTGATCGGGACCAACACGGTCGCCTGCATGCAGTCCGGCGTGTTCTGGGGCTATGTCGGGCTGGTCAAGGAGATATGCGCCCGCATCAGGGCAGAACGCGACCGGCCGATGCAGATTGTCGCGACGGGAGGGCTTGCGCCGCTGTTCCAGCAAAGCGAAGACCTTTTCGATGTTTACGAGGACGACCTGACCATGCATGGACTGGTCGTGATCCACCGTTTCAACAAGGACAATTCCTGATCTTATGGCCATTGATCGACTGATCTACATGCCGCTGGGCGGCGCCGGCGAAATNNATCGGCATGAACGCCTATGTCTATGGCTACGGTCCTCCGGGGGCCGAGCGGCTGATCCTGGTCGACCTGGGCGTGACCTTCCCCGACATGGACGGCACGCCGGGGGTGGACCTGATCCTGCCCGACATCGCCTGGCTGCGCGAGAACGCCGACCGGCTCGAGGCGGTGTTCATCACCCATGCGCACGAGGATCACGTCGGCGCGGTCGGGCATTACGCCGGGCTGCTCGACGTGCCGGTGCATGCGCGGGTCTTCACCGCCAATATCGCGCGCCGCAAGCTCGAGGATGCGGGGCTGTCGACTGACATCCTGCGCATCGCCGCGCCCTGGCCCGCGCAGGTACAGGCCGGGCCGTTCAAGGTGGGCTTCCTGCCGATCTCGCATTCGATCCCCGAAAGCGCCGG
>JAGRMS010000502.1 GCA_020441135.1 Pseudooceanicola sp. | reverse complement strand
TGCCGTCCAGCGTGATCTTGCCGTTGGGCGCGTCCAGTTCGATCGTGCTCAGGCACTCGCGGAACTTGGCCTGGCCGTCCGACAGGTCGCCGCCGATCTTGTCCATGCACTGCAGCATGGCCTCGGTGGCGTTATAGTAGCCGGTCGCCAGCAGCGAGGGCGACGGGAACCGCTGGTCGGGCGGGAAGGCGTCCTGGTAGGCCTTGACGTATGCCTGCCACTTGGCGTCGTCCCAGGTGTCGGCCTGCGGACCGGACGAGGGCGTACCGATCAGCGCCTCTTTCGCCGACCCCTGCGAGGACAGCACCGTGCCGTCCACCATGATCGACCCGCCGATCAGGTGCGCATCGCCGCCTGCCTGCTGGTACTGGTTCAGGAAGTTGACCGCATCGCCGCCGCCGAGGCCCACGTAGATCGCGTCGACGTCATCCGGCAACGCCGCGATGATCGAGCCGAAGTCCTTGGTGCCAAGCGGCACCCATTGGCGGTCGGTGATCTCGCCCCCAGCCTCGCAGAAGCCCAGCGCGAAGCCCAGGAAGTTGGTGTAGGCAAAGGAATAGTCCTCGGCCACCGAGGCGACCTTCTTCCAGCCCTTGCCGTTGACGACGTAGTCGCCCAGGCCCACGCCCCACTGGGCGCCATCCGTGTTGAAGCGGAAGAAGTTCGGCGAGGGATCGACGAAGGTGGTTTCCTGCGCGCCCGAGATGCCGTTGATGAAGGTCACCTGCGGCTGCGTCTTGGAATAGTCGCGGATCGCGATGCCTTCCGAGCCGGAAAGCGGGCCGATCACCAGATCGACCTTGTCCTGCTCGACCAGCTTGCGCGCACCGCGCAGGGCGCTGTCGGGCGAGGCGTCGGTCGATTGCACGATCAGTTCGATGTCGCGCCCGCCGGCCTTGTTGCCCGCGCCGATCAGCGCGGTCTTCAGCCCGCGCATCCCGTCCTCGCCGAGCACGGTATAGGTGCCCTCGAGCGTGGCCAGCACGCCGATCTTGACCGGCCCCTGCTGGGCGGTTGCGGCGGTCGCACCGGCGGCGACCAGCGCCATCGCGGATAGCGAGCCGTAGAATGCCTTTTTCATGTCCAATCCTCCCTGGTGACACGCCGCCCCGGTCCCCGCATGAAGGGGGAGGCGGCGGCATGACACCAGCCTGACGCAACCCACACGCTTTCCCGATTTCCGAAAGTGCGTGGGTTTGACGGATCGTCTCTTTATTCAGGCGGCCGGCCAGTCGTCGCCGACCTGGGGCGTGGGCCGTTGGGCAATCGTGCCCCTTGCCCCTCGCAGAGGCAAAATTTCATCGCGTTCTTGTCGCCAGGACTTTTGCAAGTCCCCGGGCCGCGCTCAGAGGATGCGCCGCCCCCCAATCGGCGGCGGCGCAGATTTCTTATTGCGACAGCGCCGCGACAAAGGCGTCGTAGATCGCCTGCCCGTTCTCGGTCTTCGCGATCCAGTCGGTATTCGCCACCGAGACCGCCGCTTTCCACTGTTCGGCCGAGGCCGCATCCGGGGTGACGGCGTTGATCTTGTTCGCCCCGGTGATGCGGCCCTGCGCCTCGGCCACGTTCTGGTCGAAGGACGGGCCGAAGCGTTCGACAAAGGCCGCGCCGGACAGCCCGTCGATGGCGGCCTTGGCCGAATCCGAAAGCCCTTCGTATTTCGCCTTGTTCATCAGCACCAGCATCGGCGTCGCCCCCATCGGCACGTCGAGGTAATCGCTGATGACCTCGCCCATTCGGAAGGTCTCGATGGCGCCCCACTGGGTGAACGTCCCGGTGATCAGCCCCCGGCTGATGCTTTCCGCGACGGTCGGCCCCGTGATCCCGCCCACCGGCACCGCCCCCAGCGCGTCGATGGCCGACAGCATGGTTGGCCCCGGCGCGCGCAGCTTAACGCCCTTCAGGTCGGCGGGCTGCGTCACCGGAACGGTCGAGGCGATGCCATTGGCGCTCGACGACAGGACGGCGATGATCTTGAACTTGTCATAGTCGCCGGTCAGCAGCCCCTGCTCGTACAGCGCCCACATCGCGCGAGACCCTTTGGTGCTGGTCGTGACAAGAAACGGCAGCTCGGCAATCGTGCCCTGGTCGAAGCGGCCCGGCGAATAGCCGGGGATCACCCAGGCGATGTCGGCCACGCCGTCCTCGACCAGCTTGACCTGTTGCGCCGGGCTGCGCCCCAGGGTGCCGCCTGCGAAGATCTGAATGTCGAGTTCGCCGTTCGAGGCGGCCGAGACCTCGGCCGCCCAGGGCGTCAGGATGTTCTTCGTGATATGCGCCACCGGCGGCTCGAAGCTGGAGAATCGCAGCGTCTCGGCGCTGGCGGCGGTGGCGAGGGTGGCCAGCAGCGCGGCCAGGATGGGTCTGATGAACATGGGTTTCCTCCCGTTGGAATGGCTGTCTTGATAGGGTGCGCGCGGACGCATCGCGCCTTGCCGCGCAGGTTTGTCCGCAGGCCGGACAGGTCACAGGCTCGGCAGCCAGAGCGTCAGCGCAGGGACCAGCACCAGCAGGATCAGGCGCAGCAGGTCGGCGATCATGAAGGGCGTGACGCCGCGATAGATCGTCGATAGCGACACGTCCCGGTGCATCGAGTTCAGCAGCATGACGTTGATCCCCAGCGGCGGCGACAGCATCCCGATGCCGATGACAACGACGTTGATGATCCCCCACCAGACCAGGTCGTAGCCGAGGCCGGTGACGATGGGGATCACGAAGGGCAGCGTCACCACCATCGCCGCCACCTCGTCGAAGAACGCGCCGAGGAAGATGTAGAGCAGCAGCAGTCCGAAGATCACCATCACCGGCGGCACCGGCAGGTGGGCAATGCTGTCGACGAGGAAGGCCGCCCCGCCCGACACGGCGATGAAGTAGGAAAAGATCGTCGCGCCGAAGACCATGATGTAGACCATCGCGGTCGCCGAACTCGCCTCGGCCAGGACGTGCAGGGCGGTCTGGCGGGTCAGCCTGCCGCGCACCAGTGCAAAGACGAAAGCGATGACGACGCCGATGGCCGCCGCCTCGTTCACGGTGAAGACGCCCGAGTAGATGCCGCCCATCACCACCACCGCCAGGGCGAACACGCCCCAGCCGCGCGCGATGGCGCGCAGCCGCTCGCGTATGGGCATCCGGGGCGAAACGGGCGCAGAGGCGGGCGCGCGCATGACGATGTATTGCACCGCGACGAAGTAGAAGCCGACCGCGAGGATTGCCGGAACGACGGCGGCGGTGAAGAGGTCGAGCACCGATTGTTCGGTCAGCACCGCGTAGAGGATCATCATGGCCGAAGGCGGCACGATGATCCCCAGCGTCCCCCCGGCGGCGATGGACCCGGCGGCAAGGCCGGGCTGATAGCCCCGCGCCAGCATTTCGGGCAGGGCCACCCGCCCGAAGGTCGCCGTGGTGGCGACGCCCGAGCCGCAGATCGCCCCGAACCCGGCGCTGGCCAGCACCGTCGTCGTCGCCAGCCCGCCCCGGCGGTGGCCGATCATCGCGTTGGCCATGTCGTAGACGTCCGTCGCCAGCCCCCCGGCGGCGGCAAGGCTGCCCATCAGCATGAACAGCGGGATCACGGCCAGGTCGAGGTTGCTCATCGCCGCCGCCGGTTCGCTGGCCATCAGCGACAGCGCGGGGCCCCAGCCGACGATCTGGGCAAAGCCGGTGATCCCGACCAGCGCCATGGCGATGCCGATGGGCACATGCAGCGCGATCAGCGCCATCATCGCAAGAAAACCGATCAGGGCGAGGGTCAGCGGGTCCATCTGCGTCCTCCGGCTCAGGCGAACAGGTCGGCGATGTCGAGGCAGAGCGTCATCGCCTGCACCACGACGCCGAAGGCCATCATCAGCGTGGCAACCGCCCACCAGGGCCAGATCACCCAGCCCAGCACCCATGTGCGGTCACCCGCCTCGTGCAGGGACAGCGTGTAGGGGATGAACTGCCAGGCGATCAGCGCGATGAAGACGAGCGTGGCGAGGCTGGCGAGCACCTCGAGCAAGGCGTGGAAGCGGGGGCCGCCCAGCAGCCCCGCCGCCTCGACCCGGATATTCTGCTTGAAGGCGAGGTTGGCGGGGATGCAGGCGGCGATCACGATGGCCATGACCACCGCGCTCATGTCGTTGACGCCCTGGATCGGCATGGCGAAGAGCCAGCGCAACAGCACATCGAGCGTGGTCATCAGCGCCAGCAGCAAGAGGCCCGCAAAGCCGACAAGTGCCAGGGCGCGCGCAAGCCCGCGCAGCCGGTCAGGAATGGTCATGAAAGTCCTCGCTGTTCCCCGGGGCCACCATCGCCACGGGGAGCGCGGGTTCAAACGGCGATGCGTCGCTGTCCGTCAGGCGGACAGGCCAGCCGCGCCGCGTAGGTCTCCAGCATCTGCGCCAGCGCGTCCGGCGCGCAGGCGGCGGCGCAATAGCGGTCGGGGCGGACCAGCAGAACCTGGTCGCGGTGGGTCCGCAGCGGGCGGGCGATGGCGGGGTCCTTCGGCGTGGCCTCCGCGCCGATGTGAACCTTCGCCAGCGGCAGGCCGCAGAGGTCGTCCGGGGCCGCGTCAAGCGCCGCGTATCCGGCGGCGTCCTGCGCGATCAGCGCAAAGCCGGGGCCGAGGAGTTCATCCAGCAGGGTATCGCCGCTGGCCGTCTGCATCACTGGCTGGGGCAGCATCTCGCCCACCAGCGAGGCGTCGAATTCGGGTGTTTCAAGCCCCAGGAACAGCCCCCGGTCATAGCGCGGCTTGGGCTTGAAGCGCATCTGCAGCAGGTAGTCGCGCACCGTCGGGAAGGGCTGCAACGCCTTCAGCAGCAGGCTGCGGAACACCATCTTTTCCGGCGCGACCGGCATCACGATCTCGCCCATCGCCACGGCCAGCTGGATCATGCTCCACGCCGGGTCGCGGCGTTCGTCCTGGTAGCTGTCGAGGATCGCCGGATCACCCCCGCCAAGTTCAACCGCCGCCACCTTCCAGGCCACGTTATGCGCATCCCGCAGCCCCGCGTTCATCCCCTGCCCCGCAAACGGCGGCGTCAGGTGGGCGGCGTCGCCCAGCAGCAGGATGCGCCCCTCGCGGAACCGCGCGGCGATACGGGCGTGGAAGGTGTAGACGGTGCGGCGCAGGATGTCCTCGGGCCGCCAGGGCCGCAGCGGGGACATCAAGCCCGAGAGGAAATCATCCGCCAGCACCTGCTCGCGCGTTTCGCCCGGCAGCAGCATGAACTCGTAGCGCCGCCCGCCGTGGGGGGCCGGGACGCTGACCGCCGGGCGCTTTTCGCTGCAATGGAACTTGGAAAACAGCGTGTCGTCGGGATCGTTCAGGGTGTCCACGACGATCCAGTCGGCCTCGTAGGTATTGCCCTCCATCGCGATGCCCAGCCCTTCGCGCAGCGGACTGCGCCCGCCGTCGCAGGCCAGCACCCAGCGGGTGCGGATATGGTGTTCGCCATCGCCATCCCGGACTGTCACCACCGCCCCCGAGGGCACGTGGTCGATGCCCGTCACCTCGGCCCCGAAGCGCAGAGTGCCCGGCGCGCGGACCGTCAGCGCCTCGCGCAGCGCCGTCTCGAACTCGGGCTGGAACATGTAGTGCCGCTTGGCGAAGCCATAGCTCCGCAGGCCCGTCCCGGTTTCCGCGAAACACACCCCGTTGTCGTCGTAATAGCGCGACCCGACCGCCTCGCGCATCTGGGCGATATAGGTCTCGTGCAGGTCGAAGGTCTGGACCGTGCGCGCGCCTTCGTCGTCCAGCACGATGGCGCGGGGCAGGTTCATCGGCTGGGCCTCGCGCTCCAGCAGGATGCAGTCGACGCCATAGGTCGCCAGCAGGTTCGCCGTGGTCAGCCCGGTCGGGCCGCCGCCGACGATGACGACGGGGATGTCCTTGGGATAACTCGCCATCAGGTGCCTCTTGCTCACGTCGCCCCGTCTTGCCCGCCGCGCCGTGTCGATGCCACGCGGCGCAGGGCCATGTCCGCTGGGTGGACAGTCATTTGCGGCGGACGGGGGCCTTGCGGCCACGGTAGGCGACCGACAGCTCGGCGGGCAAGTCGGTCTCGTCATACGCGCCCAGGATCACGCCCTGCCGCCGCAGCGTGGTGGCCAGGCGGCGCGTCTCGTCCTCGGTCCGGGTGAACCGCTGCGACGTCCGCCGCGCCCAGCGGTGCAGCTTGTCGTACATCTGGTCGACAATCGCAGCGTGGGCCGGATCGGTGCCGAGGGAGGTCAACTCGTCAGGATCGTTCAGCAGGTCGAACAGGATCGGGGCAAAGCCGCCTTCGCAATGGATCAGCTTCCACCGCTTGTCCGCCACCATGAATAACTGCGCGTCCTTAAGGTCGACCCCCAGGCGCGCGGGCAGAGGCGTGGCCGAATAGTCGTATTCGCAGATCACCGCCTCACGCTCCCATTCCCCGCCATGCAGCAGCGGCAGCAGCGAGCGGCCTTCAAGGATGTTGGAGGCGACGACACCCCCCGCCGCCTCGACAAAGGTCGGCGCAAGGTCGATCGCCATCACCAACTCGTCGCAGACCGTGCCCCGCGTCTGGTTCGCGTCCGGGTCGTAAATGATCAGCGGCACCTTCACGGCGGCGTCGTGAAAGAACGTCTTTTCCCCCATCCAGTGATCGCCGAGATAGTCGCCGTGGTCCGAAGTGAGGACGATCATGGTGTCCGCCATCCGCCCCGTCGCCTCCATCCAGTCCAGCAGAACGCCCATCTGGTCGTCGCACTGCTTGATGAGGCCCATGTAGGCCGGGATCACCTTGTCGCGCACCTCGTCGCGGCTGAAGGCCTGACCGACGGGCGTGGTCATGAAGGCTTTCATGACCGGGTGGGCGGCGTCGTATTCCGCCGGACTGCGCACCACCGGCACGATGTGCTCCGGCCCATACATCGCGTTGTAGGGCGCCGGCGCGATGTAGGGCCAGTGCGGCT
>JAGRMS010000074.1 GCA_020441135.1 Pseudooceanicola sp. | reverse complement strand
TCCATGTTCAGCTTGCCCAGCATCACCGCGCCGGCATCGGCCAGTTGCTGGCTGACGGTTGATTCGTATTCCGGCACGAACCCCTCGAGGATGCGCGATGCGGCCTGGCTGGGCACGCCCCGGGTGCAGAACAGATCCTTGATGCCGATGGGCAGCCCGCACATGGCCGGTGCATCGCCCGCCCCGATGCGCGCATCCGCCGCGCGGGCGCGCTCGATCGCGATCTCGGGGGTGTGGTGGACGAAGGCGTTGAGCGCGCCTGCGTCCTGGATCGCGCCGAGGCAGGCCTCGGTCAGTTCCAGCGATGTCGTCTCGCCCCGGCGCAGCGCGTCGCGGGCCTCGGCCAGACCGAGCTTGTTCAGTTCGCTCATGTCACTCCACCACCTTGGGAACCGCGAAGAACCCCTCGCGGGCGTCGGGCGCGTTGGACAGGATCTTGTCGGGCCGTCCGCCGTCGGTCACGATGTCGGGGCGCCGTTTCAGGCGCATCGGCGTGACCGAGGTCATCGGTTCGACTCCGTCCACGTCCACCTCGTTCAGCTGCTCGATGAAGCCGAGGATGGTGTTGAATTCGGACGCGAGGTGCGGCAGCGCCGCGGGCTCGACCTTGATGCGGGCGAGCTTGGCCACGCGGGCGGCTGTGCTTTCGTCAATCGACATGGGCGCTCCTTCGGGGAAACGGACCCGCGCCGTTTACCGCCAAGCGTCCGCGCCTTCAAGGCCGGGGGCGTTTGGGCCTTGCCGATCCAGGCGCGGGCGCACAGGATCGCGGCAAGAGGGGAAAGCGATGACAAACAGGCAGGTGATCCTGGCCCGGCGCCCGGTGGGGGTGCCCAAGGCCAGCCATTTCGAGATGGCCGAGACGGCGGTGCCGTCGCCCGGCGCGGGGCAGATGCTGGTGAAGCTCTCGCATTGGTCGGTCGATCCGGCGATGCGGGGCTGGGCGAACGATGCGCCGAACTACCTGCCGCCGGTGCCGCTGGGTGCGCCGATGCGGGCGTTCGGGGTGGGCGAGGTGGTGGCCTCGCGCCTTGAGGGCTACGCGGAGGGCGACGTGGTCGAGGGGATGTTCGGCTGGCAGGATTACGCGGTCAGCGACGGGTCGGAGGTGAACCGCAAGGTGACGGAGACAGACCTGCCGCGGTCTTACGCGCTGGGAATCCTCGGGCTGAACGGGATGACGGCGTATTTCGGGCTGACCGAGACCTGCGCTGCGAGGCCGGGCGATACGCTGGTGGTGTCGACGGCGGCAGGGTCGGTCGGGTCGGCGGTGGGGCAGATCGGCAAGCTTCTGGGTTGCCGGACAGTGGGGATCGCGGGCGGGGCGGCGAAGGTGCGGCAGTGCCTCGACGAGTTCGGTTTCGACGCGGCGATCGACTACAAGGCGCAGGACGTGGCGGCGGCGGTGGGCGAGGCGGCGCCCGAAGGGGTCGATTGCTACTTCGACAATACCAGCGGGGCGATCTCGGACGCGGTGATGACCCGGCTGGCGCGGGGCGCGCGCATCTGCATCTGCGGCACGGCGGCGATCACCGAGTGGAGCCCGCTGCCGATGGGGCCGCGGGTGCATCGTCAATTGCTGGTGGCGCGGGCGCGGATGACGGGGCTGATCGTCTTCGACTATGCGGACCGCTATGGCGAGGCGCGCGCGGCGCTGGCGGGTTGGCTGCGCGACGGGCGCTTGAGGGTGCGTGAGCATGTGCTGCAGGGGCCCGAGGCGGCGATGGGGGCGATCGAGATGCTGTATTCGGGGGCGAACACGGGGAAGCTGATCGTGGAGGTATGAGCAGCGCGGCCCCGCCCGGAATCAAGGCGCGCAGCGCCGCCGGGCGAGCGCCCGTTCGCCCCCGTCGTGCCGGAGGCACGCCTTTGGCGTGACGGGCGGGCGCTTTTGCGACGTCGAGGCGAGCACGGGCGTTCGACGGGCAGGCAGGATAAAGTGCCAATCAACAGCCGTGCAGCGCCCACCCGGCGGACGTGCGCTCGCCCAGGCCAGACGGATAGGAAGCCGAGATGAAACTGACCCTTCACCACATCAACGTCGCAACCGAGAACGTCGAGCGGCTCGACAGCTTCTACCGAGACGTTCTTGGCCTCGACCGCGAGACGCAAGGGCTGCCGGTGCTGGAGAAGAAGAAAGGCTATGCCGGCGACGTGGCCTTTGTCACCGACGGCGCGGTGCAGACGCATATCGCCCAGAAGGACGTCATGGCCGGCTTCAACACCGGGCAGATCGTCAACCCGGTCAGCCACGGCCACATCGCCTATCGCACCGACGATCTCGACGCCTTCAAGGCGCACCTGGACGCGAAGGGCATCCGCTACTCGGACTGGGGCGAGCGGGCGGTGGCCGGATGGCGGCAGATCTTCTTCTATGACCCCGATGGCAACGTCATCGAGGTGCATCAGGTGGACTAGATCACGCTGACCTGCACCGACTGCCCGGTGAGGAACGCAGGCGCGCCGAAGGTGGTCAGGAAGGCGATGTCGGCCGCGTCGCGCCCGTCGCAGATCTTGGCGATCTGGCTGGGTTTGGCCATGCCGGTGGCGTCGACGAAATACCAGCCGCCGTCGAGGTAAACCTCTGCCACAGCGTGAAAATCCTGCGGCGAGACCTGCGCGCCGTAGACCGAGGCGATGCGCGCGGGAATGCAGGAGGCGCGGGCCAGCGTGATCACCAGGTGCGCGTAGTCGCGGCAGACCCCGGCGCGGGCGACGAAGGTGTCGGTGGCCGTGGTATGCACGTTGCTGACGCCGGCCTCGTAGACGAGGCTCTTGCCGACCCAGTCGGCGATGGCCTGCACCCGCGCGCCGCCGGTGGTGGTCCCGAAAGCGCCGCCGACGAAGCGGATGAATTCGTCCGAGGGGCAATAGCGCGAGGCGGTGAGATAGCGCAGCAGGTCGTCGGGCAGATCCTGGACCGGGGTGGCGGCGAGCGTCGTCAGATCGGTATCGGGGCGGGCGATCTCGACCTCGGCCTGGTACTCGCAGCGGAAGTGGTTCTCGGCATGGGCCCAGACCAGCGCCGAAGGCGCCTCGCGGATGTCGAGCGTGGTGGGCGAGACGTAGCCGTGCGACACCACGGTCTGGCCCGGATAGGGCTCGGCCCCGATGCGCAGCAACACCTCGGCCGCGCCCATCACGTCGTAGTCCAGCGTCACGTTCACCGCGATCCGCGTCGCGGGCGCGCCGCGCGCGGGGAGCGTCCTGGAAGTATCGGGTTTCATGCTGTCCTCGGGTCGCCGCGCGGCCTGTCCCGCCGCGCCCCTCAGCAACGCGGAGCGCGCGAAAGCGTTCCCCTGAACAGGTGCGAAAGTCCGGGGCGGAACCCGAATCGCTGGCGCAAGATCGTGTGTAATCCTGCCCGATTCGCGCCGACGTTCCGGATTTGGCGACAATCGCCGGAACCGCTTTGCGACCTCTGATTGAATCCGGGGGCATTTTTGCGATTTAGCGCAACTTTTGGTTGCTCCGCTCCAACTTGATAGGATTCCCCTGTTTGGGCGATCCTGAATGTGTCATAATCGTGGCGATGGTGTGTGCGGAGTCCGGCAGATGGTCTGCGGGCGGCCATGTAGTGAATTACGCCAGTCATGGGGAACGTTATGACAAGCCTATTTAAGAACGGTCTGGCAGTCGCCGCGATAAGTGTCGCGATGGCGGCCGCAACGTCGGCGAGTGCAGCGCAGCTCAGCTTCACTCTGGACGACAATCACTCGACTTCGATGATCACCGACGTCGTCCTGACGGACATCGTCGGCGGCGTGAACATGTCGTTCACCATCAACGACCCGAGCCGTACTCCTGCCAATGACGGCGACATCATCGCGGTTTACTTCGACATCCTGTCGCCTTTCACCTATGCGAGCCTGACCATTGCGAACACGGGCGCCGTGACAGGCAGCGCGGGAAATACGCGGAATGTCCAGGGTGGCAATATCGGCCAATACTTTGATGTCGGGGTCGCAATTGGCAGCACCGGCGAAGGTCACGGGGACGTGTGGGCGAGCTTCAATTTCGACGTTCTTGGCACCGGTCTTGATATCAGCGACTTCTTCGGTCAGACCTTCGCGGCGCGCGGCCAGTCCCTGGGCGACAACGGCGATTCTGCGAAGCAATATGGTACTGCTGGCAACGAACCCGATGATCCGGGCGTCGGCATCAACCCTGTTCCGCTGCCGGCCGGCCTGCCGCTGCTGCTGGGCGCAATGGGTGTCTTCGGCGTGGTCGCGCGGCGCCGCAAGGCCGCCTGATCTGGCGAAGTCTCGCCGAACATATTCAAGTTTTGGAAAAGGCGTCCACACGGGCGCCTTTTTTATGCCATAGACCGCCCATAACCAAGATCGCCGTGGGGCGACGGGTATCGAGCGGGACATATACATGCCGAAAGATGGACTGGGGAACGGCCTGGGCGGGATTCTGTCCGCCAAGGTTGTTCCGGACGGGTTTGACGCGGATCTGATCGAAGAATTCTTCGCCAGCAACGGACGGTCGACCAAGGCGGCGCTTCAGCCCGCCATCGAGAAGCTGGAGACCCTGCTGGGGCGTCATGCCGACGACGTCTATGTGCCGGACGACGGCGACGCGGCGGCCAAGCCCTCCTGGGGCGGTGGCGGCTCTGGTGGCGGCGGCGGTGGCGGCGGCAAGGGCAAGAACAAGGGTGGGGCCACCGATGGTGGCGTGACGACCGATCCGGGCAGCGGAACCGGCGACAGCGGCACGGGCACCGGCGACACCGGCACCGGGACGGGTGACACTGGCACCGGAACAGGCAGCACGGGCACCGGCGACACCGGCGGATCCGCGACGGGCGGCACCAGCGGCGGCGCGGGGACCGGTGACGGCTATGCGACGGCGGATTACGTCAGCGGGCTCGACACGCCGGACGGGTTCAACATCGCGGTCAACTTCTCGGGCGGCTGGACCTCTGCGATGAAGCAGTCGATCTACAAGGTGGTCGAGCAGATCAGCGACATCGTGACCGGCGACCTGCCCGGTTACAACGGCGTGGACGACTTCCACCTGACCGCCTCGTTGGAAGTCATGGACGGCGTGAACGGCGTGCTGGGACGGGGCGGCACGCGAGAGTTGCGGCCGGACAGCTACCTTCCCAGCCAGGGTGCCCTGCGCTTCGACACGGCGGATGCAGACAAATACGTCGGCACCGAGGTCTTCGACGCGGTCATCTTCCACGAGGTGCTGCATGCCATGGGTTTTGGTACCATCTGGGGGTCGCTGGGCCTGATCCAGAGCACCGCGGGCGGGATGCGCTTTACCGGCGAAAACGCCACGCTGGCCTACAATGCGCTGTTCCCGGCCAAGGCGGCCAGCGATCCCTACTCGGGCACCGGCGTTCCGGTCTCGTCGGATGGCGCGCATTGGGACCAGGCGTCGTTCACGACTGAGATCATGACCCCGTCGCTCTATGTGTCGGGCAACTACGTCTCGGACATGACCATCGCGACGCTGGAGGACATGGGCTACGAGACGGTCTTCAACCCGGACGATTTCGTCTTCGCCTGAGCGTCTGGCCCACGAGCGATCACGGGGCGCCCCTGCGGCGCCCCTTTTCTTTTGGGTAGCCGGGCGCTCGGGGGGCATAAGCGCGGGCTTGTATGGCCGGATCCAAGCGCGGTGCCCATATCGCCGTCCGGCGGAGTGCAGCATCTGGCGTCCAGGCCGGCAATCCTGCCGCCGAAACCGCAAAGGAAGATGCAATGCACAGATCCCTCATTCTCGCCGCGCTCCTGTTCGCGACGCCCGCCCTGGCCAACCAGATCGAGGTCGGCGCCGCCATGGGCAAGACCGAGGACGACGTGAAGACCGCGCTGGTTGCCTTGGGCTACGACGTCCGCAAGATCGAGGTCGAGGACGGCAAGATCGAAGCCTACGTCGTCAAGGACAACGGCAAGGGCGAGATCTACGTTGATCCGACCACCGGCCTCGTGTCGAAGGTCCACATGAAATGACCGCGTCGGCGCCAGGCGCGCCGGGTGAGGGCGGGCGCCCCGGCGCCCGCGACATCCCGGTCTGGGATCCGCTGGTGCGGCTGATCCATTGGTCGGTTGCGCTGGCCGTCCTCTTGAATGCCACCGTTCTCGATCCCGAGGGCCGCCCGCACGAGGTTGCAGGCTATGCGGTGGCCGGACTGGTCGCGGTGCGGCTGGCCTGGGGGCTGATCGGCCCCGGACCCGCGCGGTTCGCGACCTTCCCGCCGAACCCGGCCGCGGCGCTGCGGCATCTGCGCCATTGGCGGGCGGGCGCGGGGACGGTACACCTGTCGCATAATCCGCTGGGTGCGCTGATGGTCTACAACCTCTGGCTGACGCTGCTGGCGCTGGTCGTGACCGGCGTGATGATGGGCACGATCCGGTTCTTCGGGATCCAATGGGTCGAAGAGGCCCATGAGATGGCCTTCGACTGGCTGATGATCTCGGTCGCGCTGCATGTCGGCGGCGTGGTGATCGACACCCTGCGCACCGGCGTGCCGCTGGTGCGGGCGATGGTCACGGGGCGCAAGCGGGTGCCCGCCGGCGCAAGGGTCCGATGACGGTTTTGCCGACAGGCCCCGGCGGGCGGCGCGCCCTGTCGCTTGCCGTCCTGATCCTGCTTCAGGCCGCCTGCGCCGCCTTCTTCCTTGGCGACGTGCTGATCGACTTCGAGGCGACGGCGGCAAACGACCTTGCCCATGTCTGGGTCGAGGGGGTCGTCTCGCTGGCGCTGGTGGCGGCGATCGTGTTGCAGCTGATCGAGTTGCGCCATGTCATGCAACGGACCGAGCGGGCCGAGCAGGGCATCCGCGCGGCGCGGGGCGAGATGCAGGCGCTGATCGGCCAGTTCTTCGACGACTGGGCGCTGACCCCGGCCGAGCGCGACGTGGCGCTGCTGGTGCTGAAGGGGATCGACAACGAAGGCATCGCGGCGCTGCGCGGGACGGCGGCGGGAACCGTGCGGGCGCAGACCGCCGCGGTCTATGGCAAGGCGGGCGTGGACGGGCGCGCGCAGTTGCTGAGCCTCTTCATGGAAGAGCTGTTCGCCGACGACTCACCGGACGACCGCGCCCCGACGGCGCGCACAGGTTCGGGCAACGGGTGACGCCGGCCCCGCCTGCCGGTGCTAGCGGCAGAACCCCGCGACCTGCCCGAAGTGGACCGCTCCGAAGCCCGCCACGGCAGCCCGAAGCTGGTCGCTGGCGGGGCCGTAGACCGTGAAGCGTTCGGGCGCGAAGGCGGCGAGGAAGCGGTCGGCGAACCTGGCGCCGAAGTTGCCGAGGTGGACCATCGCCGCATCGCTGTCGGCGTAGCGTTCGATCACCGTGCAGCGGCTTTTCGCGACATCCATGTAGTATTCATAGACCAGCGCGCCCGGTTCGTCGGCCTTCGTCGCCGCGACCATCTCGTCGAGCAGCGGCTGCACCTTGTCGGCCTGGCCGTCCTGCACCTTCATCTCCAGCACCCATTCGATGATGTCGCTCATGTTGCGGTCCTCCCCTGGCGGGACAGTAACCCGGCCGGGCCGGGGACCAAACGATTCTCAGGCGGTGAGCGCGGTGCCGTCGTGGCCGGTGATCGTGGCGGTGACGAGCCGGCCCTCGGGCTTGGGGGAGGCGAAGCGCACTTCGGTGAACTGCTCCGTCCGGCCCATGAGCGGGCTTTCCGTCAGGATGCGATGGGTCTGGCCGACCTGCTGGCCCAGATGCGCGGTCAGGGCCTCTGTGCCCGCCGCCCGCAGCCGGGCCGCGCGGTCCTTGATCTGCGGACCCGCCACCTGCGGCATCCGGGCGGCCGGGGTGCCGGGACGGCGCGAGTAGGGGAAGACGTGCAGGAAGGACAGGCCGCAGTCCTGCACCAGCTTCAGGGAGTTGTCGAAATGCGCCTCGGTCTCGGTCGGGAAGCCGGCGATGATGTCGGCGCCGAAGACCATGCCGGGGCGCAGCCGCCGGGCCTCGTCGCAGAAGGCGATGGCGTCGTCGCGCGAATGCCGCCGCTTCATCCGCTTGAGGATCAGGTTGTCGCCGTGTTGCAGGCTGAGGTGCAGGTGCGGCATCAGCCGGGGTTCGGTGGCGATGGCCTCCATCAGGCGGGGGTCGGCCTCGATCGAGTCGATCGACGAGATGCGCAGGCGGGGCAGGTCGGGGACCAGCCGCAGGATGCGCAGCACCAGGTCGCCAAGCGGCGGCTGGCCCGGCAGGTCGGCGCCCCAGCTGGTCAGGTCCACGCCGGTCAGCACGACTTCGTTGAACCCCTTGCCGACCAGGCGCTTGATCTGTTCCACCACGACCCCGGCGGGGACGGAACGGGAATTGCCGCGTCCGAAGGGGATGATGCAGAAGGTGCAGCGGTGATCGCAGCCGTTCTGNNGCACATAGGCGCGGTGGCGGCCGAAGCCGTCGATCAGGTGGCCGGCGGTTTCGGTGACGGACATGATGTCGTCGACGACGACGCGTTCGGTGTCGAAACCGCCCGAAAGCCCCGCCCAGGTTGCCGCCTGCATCTTCTCGGTGTTGCCGATCACGGCGTCGACCTCGGGCATTGCCGCGAAGGTCGCGGGCTCGGTCTGGGCTGCGCAGCCGGTGACGATGACGCGGGCGTCCGGATTCTCGCGCCGCAGGCGGCGGATTTCCTGGCGGGCCTTGCGCACGGCCTCGGAGGTCACGGCGCAGGTGTTGACGATGACGGCGTTCTCCAGCCCCGCCCCGGCGGCGAGTTCCTTCATCGCCTCGGTCTCGTAGGCGTTCAGGCGGCAACCGAGGGTGGTGAAGCGCGGGGCGCTCACAGCGCGGCCAGGAAGGCGGGGGTCAGGGTGGCGGTGAAGACGTGGGCCGTGGGGCCGGTCATCCAGACGCCGTCGTCGCGCCAGTCCACCGCGATGGTGCCGCCGTCGAGGTCGATGGTCACGCGCCGCCCCGTGAGGCCGCGCCGGGCCGCCGCCACGGCGGTGGCGCAGGAGGAAGAGCCGGAGGCGAGCGTGATGCCCGTCCCCCGCTCCCACACCCGCATGCGGATGCGGTCGGGGCCAGTGACCTGCGCGACCTGCACGTTGGTGCGCTGCGGGAACAGCGGGTGATGTTCGTGGGCGGGGCCGAAGGTGTCCAGCGGGATCGCGGCCACGTCCTCGACGAAGAAGGTGCAATGCGGGTTGCCCATGCCGGTGGCGACGGGGTTGCCGTCGATGGGCAGCGACAGCGTGTCCATCGCGCGGGCCAGC
>JAGRMS010000501.1 GCA_020441135.1 Pseudooceanicola sp. | reverse complement strand
CGCTCGATCAGCTCGCGCCGCAGGGCGTTGGCGTTGGTGATGTTGCCGTTGTGCGCCAGCGCCACTCCGCCCATCGACAGCTCGCCAAAGAAGGGTTGAACGTCGCGGATGGCGGTAGAGCCCTTGGAACCGGCGGTGGAATAGCGGACGTGGCCGATGGCGATGGGGCCGGGCAGCGTCTCCATCACCTTCTGCGAGGTGAAGTTGTCGCGCACGTAGCCAAAGCGGCGGGCCGAGTTGAAGCCCTGTTCGGCGTCATGGACGACGATACCCCCGGCTTCCTGTCCCCGGTGTTGCAGCGCGTGCAGGCCGAGGGCGACAAAGTTGGCGGCATCGCTGACGCCCACGATGCCGAAGATCCCGCATTCCTCCTTCAGTTTATCATCGTCGAAGGGGTGCGCGGGGGGCATGTGCGGCTGGGACAAGGGGGCAGCTCCGAATCCAGTGCGAGTCGGCCCTCACATAATGGGTCGGGGGGGCGGTGTCATCAAAGGATCACAGAAAGCTGACGGCATTGCGCTCTGCCTGCCTCGTCAGGCGGCTACTGGCTGCATTTGCCGACAAGACCTTCGTACTGTTGCTGGAACCAGCCGAGCGCCTGTTCGGGGTTGTTTTCCTCGATCTTGGCCGTGAATTGCTCGAAAACCTTGGCCGAGCGGCTTTCGTCCACGATCGTATAGGTCTGCGTCGTGATGACGTTGTCGTAGACGAAGAAGGCGACGGCGACGAGCAGCACGCCGCGCACCACACCGAAGAGGAACCCGAGGCCCTGGTCGATGCCGCCAAGCGCCGAGCGGCGCACGATGGTCGAGAACAGCGGCGTGAAGAAGGACGCAACGATCAGCGCGATGGTGAAGACGACGAAAAAGGCGCCGAGCACGGAGAGCTGGCAGCTGTCGGCGATGAACTCCCCCACGACGGGAAGCTCGCGGATCAGCGGCTCGACCTTGGGGGCGAAGAGGTAGCCGACCACGGCGGCGGCGATCCAGCCGACGATGGCCATCGCCTCGCGCACGAAACCGCGTGAATAGGCCAGCAGCGCCGACATCACGATGACCAGCGCGACGACGCCGTCGATGATGGTGAAGCCTTCCATGTCTTGCCTGCCTCTGCTTGTTTTTTGGCGCAGTCTACCCCGCGCCAAAGACTTCGCCAACAAAACCTGTCAAATCTGTGGCCCGGGTCAGCGACAGCCCGGCATCTGTGCCGGATTTGCCACCAGATGGCAGGATGGCCGAGCTAAAACCAAGTTTCTGGGCCTCCTTCAAGCGGTTTTCGGTCTGGCTGGCGGGGCGTAGCGCGCCGGACAGGCTGATTTCGCCGAAGACGACGGTATCGGCGGGCAGGGCGGTATCCTCGCGGGCGCTCAGCAGGGCGGCGGCGACGGCGAGGTCGGCGGCGGGTTCGCCGATCTTCAGTCCGCCCGCGATGTTGAGATAGACGTCGAGGCCAGCGAAGGGGATGGCGCAGCGCGCTTCCAGTACGGCGAGGATCATGGCGAGGCGTCCGCCGTCCCAGCCGACCACGGTGCGCCGCGCCTGGGCGTGGGGCGTGGGGGCGACCAGCGCCTGCACCTCGACCAGCAGGGGGCGGGTGCCTTCGATCCCGGCGAAGACGACGCTGCCGGGGCTGGGCGCGCCGCGTTCCGACAGGAACAGGGCCGAGGGATTGGTGACCTCGGACAGGCCGCTGCCGGTCATCTCGAACACGCCGATCTC
>JAGRMS010000500.1 GCA_020441135.1 Pseudooceanicola sp. | reverse complement strand
GGGCTGCGGCGGTCGCCCTGGTTCATGCCGATGACGGATCGGGTCTGGAAGGTCACGCGCCCGTCGTCGATGATCTTGGCGGTGAAGTCGGTCTGGTTGACCAGGATATGGCGCTTGCCGCGCGGGATGTTCATCCAGCGTTCCCGCTCCAGCGCGACGTAGATGGATTTCAGCCGCTCGTCGGCCGAGATGTTCATCTCTTCCACCGTGCCGGGGCCGGCGACGCCATCCTCGAGCAGCCCGTGGGCGTGCTGGAACGCAACCACGCCCGCCTCGAGCGCGGCGTCGTAGTCGAGCGCGACGGAACGCTCCATGTAGCCCATGGCGATCAGCCGGTTGCGCATCGCCACCACGGCCTCGCCGCTGTCTCCCGGTTTCAGCGCCTTGGCGGGAACGGTCGGCCCCCAGCCGCCCGAGGCGATCAGGCGCTCGTAGCGGATCTTTTCCTTCATCAGCTCGCGGTATTCCGGGTTGTGCGGCGCGAGGTCGGCGAAATAGGCGCGGGGGGAGGCGGTCAGCAGGCCCTTGAGCAGGGCGGTGCCGTCCTTGCGGGGCACCTCGCGCAGGATGCCCGGGTCGATCTTGGCCGGTGTCAGCATCCCCGACGACACGTCATGGGCGTAATCGAGGAACGCGTGGCTCAGCGCGACCTCGACCATGCCGATATCGCGGGTGGTATGGGCGGCCTTCATCTTCGCCATCAGCCCGGCGACGTCATAGCGCGACTCCGGCAGGCCGTGGCGCGCGACATCCGACAGTGCCGCGACCAGCGCGGCGCGGCGGGCGCGGAAGCTGTCGCCCTCGCCGGTCCAGAGCGGCGCGTAGCCGGATTCGCGGTAGAAGGCCGCCAGTTCGTCGTCCTGCGAGGCCGCCTCGGCGATTGCCTGTTTGTACGCCGTGACCTGGGCCAGGGCCGGTGCGGCGGGCAAGCCCGCGGTCAGCGCCAGAAGTGCAACAGCGGCGCAGGTCTGCACGGCGGTCCAACGTGTCTTCGAAAGCATTACGGGCGGCCCTCTCAAATCTCTCATGTGGTCTATATCACAGGCGTTTGAACGTAAAAGTCAGGAAAACCTGAAGCGAAGTCCATTCACATAATCGCCAGATCGTCCGGATTCAGGGGCTACGGTGGGCTCCCGGGCATTTGGGCACCACTCTGTGGCAGATTTGTATGCATGCGCAAGAATTTGCCGAAAGTTGGCCATAGATAAAATCCCCCCGATTCCGAGGTTGGCGGACGAATCGAGCCGTGCCATAAAGTGCCTGCATCTGGGGATGGATGACGGAACTGGCGTGTAACATCGCGCCTGGGCAGCAATACAGCGTACGGGACGACGCAGCAAATGACGGACAGTTCACAACCGGGATTCTCCCGGCGGGCCCTGCTGGGCATTTTTGCGGCTACCGCGGTATCGGCGGCGCCAACCTTCTCGAAAGCGGCGGGGTTCCTGCGGGGCGGCGGCGACGTTCGCAAGATCCGCATGTATTCGGGCCGCACGGGCGAGCGGATGGACATGGTGTATTGGGTCGAAGGCCAGTACATCAAGGAATCGCTCCAGGAAATCACCCACTTCATGCGCGACTGGCGCACCGACCAGACCAAGACCATCGACCCGCGCACGGTCGACATCATGGCGGCGGCGCATAACCTGCTGGACGTGAACGAACCCTACATGCTGCTGTCGGGCTATCGCTGCCCCGAAACCAACGCGCTGCTGCGCTCGCGGTCGCGTGGCGTGGCCAAGAACTCGCTCCACATGCGCGGGCAGGCGGCGGACCTGCGGCTGGCCTCTCGGTCGGTGAACCAGGTCTATCGCGCGGCGACGGCCTGCAGCGCGGGCGGCGTGGGCAAGTATTCCCGGTCGAACTTCGTTCACATGGATTGCGGCGTGGTCCGCACCTGGGGGGCCTGAGGGCCCTGTCAGCGGTGGTGGATGGCCCGGTTCGCGCCGGGCCTTTTTGATTCAGGCGGTCAGCAGGTTCAGCGCCGCCGCCTTGCGCACCGCATGGGCGGTGGTCTGTGCGTCGAGCGAGTCGCGTGCCATGCGCAGGTGTTTCTCGACCGTTGCGATGGACAGGCCCATGATGGTGCCGATGTCCTGCGCCGTCTTCCCGCGCGAATACCACTCCAGCGTCTCGCGCTGGCGGGTGGTCAGCGGACGCCGCAGGCCAGTGTGGGGCAGGGTGGCGACGCGCAGGTGCATCAGGGCGCAGAGCGATTCCACCTCGCGCCCGACCTCGCGCCACAGCGCGTCCGCCTGCGCCTGGGCCACGCCGCCCGCGGGGCTGAAGCCGATCACGCCGGTTGTGCCGGGCATCACGCCGCTGAGGCTGCCGACGAACCCGGCGGTAAAGCCGAACTGCGCGTTCAGCTGGGCGATGCGCATCACCTGCGGCGTCGGCGTGCCGCGGAACTGCCGGATCGCCTCGGGCCAGCTGACGAAACCCCTGTTGTGCTCGGCCCAGTCATAGGTGGGCGAGTGGAGGTAAAGCTCTTCCCCGAGGTACTGGTCGGCATAGTCGCGCGGGCCCCGGTGCAGGATCAGCGCGTCGCGCCGGTCGCCAAGGATGCCCTTCTCGGAAAAGCGGTTGGCGCCGTAGAGGATGTTGTCGAACCCCAGCCCCGCCAGCGCGTCGGCGAAGGTGTCCCAGACGCCCGGAATCGTCTCGGCCCCGACGATCGCCGCCATCACAGCCGTCATCGGTTGCCGGTCAGTCATCCCGCGAACCCTCTACCATAACGAGAGTGAGAGTGGCGAAACCGGCGCGCCTGTGCAAGCGGCGGAATTCCCTACTTTTCGGGGATCAGCCCGCGCGGACTGAACCGCAGCACCAGCAGCAGCACCAGCCCCATGGTGAACAGCCGCATATGCGCGGCCGAGGCCATCAGATGGTCCTTCAGCCAATAGCCGTCGGACATGCCCGAGGTCACGACCTGCATCAGCCAGAGTCCCCAGGGCTCGACCTGGACCCAGAGATACCAGATCAGCACCCCGCCCAGAACCGCGCCGAAGTTGTTACCCGACCCGCCCACGATCACCATCACCCAGATCAGGAA
>JAGRMS010000499.1 GCA_020441135.1 Pseudooceanicola sp. | reverse complement strand
CCGCGTCCCGACGACGCGCGGCTTGAGAGTGCGTAGGGCGGGGCTTGCCCCGCCGGCCGGTGCCGTATCCTGAAAAAAGTCCGGCGGCGGAGAGGGTGCCTCCGCCGCCGGCTTCCGCAGGCGCGCCCGCAAGATGGGGACTGTTTTGGGCGCGCCTGCGGGAAGGTCAGGCCGGGTCGGCCGGGCGGGTGCCGAGCGTCACCTTCATCTCGGTCGGGTTGCCGCCGCGCAGCAGGTTCAGCGAGACCTCTTCGCCCGGCGTTGCCGTGGCGATGGCGCGGGTCAGTTCGCGCGGATCGGCGACGGCCTTGCCATTCACCTCGGTCACGATGTCGCCACGGGCCAGACCGGCCTTCGCGGCGGGCGTGTCCTTCGTCACCTCGGTGATCAGCACGCCCTCGGCCTTGTCCAGCCCCAGCGCGGCGGCGATGTCCTCGGACACCGGCTGGATGTGGACGCCGAGCCAGCCGCGTTCGACCTTGCCGTCGCCCTGAAGGTCGGCCACCACGCGCTGGGCGGTGTCGGCGGGCACGGCGAAGCCGATCCCGACCGAGCCGCCGGTGGGCGAGAAGATCGCGGTGTTGATGCCCACCACCTCGCCATTGGCGTTGAACAGCGGGCCACCCGAGTTGCCCCGGTTGATCGCCGCGTCGGTCTGGATGTAGTTGTCGAAGGGACCGGCGTTGATGTCACGGCCCAGCGCCGAGACGATGCCCGAGGTCACGGTATTGCCAAGCCCGAAGGGGCTGCCGATGGCGATGACCGCCTCGCCGACGCGCAGGGATTCGGACTTGCCGAAGTCGACGTGGGGCAGGTTCTTCTCGTCGATGCGGATCAGGGCGATGTCGGTGGCGGGATCGGCGCCGATCACCTTCGCATCGACCTTGCGACCGTCCGACAGCGTCACGCTGACTTCATCCGCGCCGTCGACGACATGGGCGTTGGTGACGATGTTGCCGTCGGCGTCGATGATGAAGCCGGTGCCGACGCCGCTGATGCCATGACCCTCGGGCGCCTCGGGCATTCCGGGCATTCCGGGCATCCCGAAACGCTTGAAGAAGTCGTCGAACGGCGTGCCCTGGGGCAGGTTGCCGCTGACCGCGGGCTGCATTCCGCCGGACTTCGTCACCTCGATCAGCACCACGGCGGGGGCCACGCGGGCGACCAGGTCGGCATAGTCCGTCTGCATCACGGCGGGGGCGGCGATGGCCGGGGCAACGGCCCCCTGGCTCAGTGCGCCGACGGCGGTCGCGCCCATCAGGGCGGCGACCACAAGCGCCGGGAAACGCCGGGTTTTACGAGTTGCACTGTCTTGCATTCCAGGTCTCCTTGATCTTCTGTCCAACCCGGTGGTCCGGGGATGCTGGACAATCTGGAGACGCAAGGTGACGGGAACCCCTCGGCGAGATTGCAAGTTTGTTAGGTGGGTAACGTTAACGTCAACGGCGGTGACTGCACCCCGGCGCCTTCCCAAGTAGGCGCCGAACCGGAAAGGGGCCGCGAGAAAATGAAACTGCTGCTGATCGAGGACGATGCCGCGACCGCGGCTTACGTTGTGAAGGGCCTGCGCGAAGAGGGCCACAGTGTCGACCACCTGGCCGACGGGCGCGAAGGTCTCGCGCAGGCGATGAGCGGCGGCTACGACGTGTTGATCGTCGACCGGATGCTGCCGGGCCTCGACGGGCTGTCGCTGCTGCGCGCACTGCGGTCCGCGCGCGTCATGGCCCCGGCGATCTTCCTGACGGCGGTGGGCGGCGTGGACGACCGGATCGAGGGGTTGCAGGCGGGCGGCGACGACTACCTCGTCAAGCCCTTCGCCTTTGGCGAGCTGTCGGCACGGGTGGCGGCCCTGGGACGGCGGGCGCAGCAAGACCTCGCGGAAACGACGCTCAGCGCCGGGGACTTGAAGATGGACCTGATCGCCCGAAAGGTGACGCGGGATGGCAAGGAGATCGACCTGTTGCCGCGCGAGTTCAAGCTGCTGGAGTTCCTCATGCGCCGCAAGGGCCGCATCCAGACCCGCACCATGCTGCTGGAGTCGGTGTGGGAGCTGAACTTCGACCCGCAGACCAACGTGGTCGAGACCCATATCAGCCGCCTGCGGGCCAAGGTGGACCGTCCCTTCGAGCGCGAGCTGATCCGCACGGTCCGCGGCTCGGGCTACCGGATCGAGGCCTGATTGCGCGGGCTGGCCGGGTCGACTCCGGTCCGGCAGGCGCTGGGCATCGTCGCGGTGGTGGCGGTGGTGAACCTGGTGACGCTGGGGCTGGCCTTCTGGGGCCTCAGCCGGTCGACCGAGGCGGCGCTGCGCGGCAACCTGGCGCAGAGCGTTGCCGGCTTCCAGGTCGCGGCCTCGCCGCGCGCGCTGGAGATCCTCGTGGCGGCGGCGGCGGATGCGGCGGACCCGGCGTCGCGGGTCTTCGTCTACATCGCGCCGGACGGGCGGGTGACGGGCAATGCCGACGCCATGCTGGTGCGCGACGGGGTGGAGATCCGCGAACTGCCCGAGGGCCGGGCGCTGAGCAATGACGGCTACCTGCCGCAGATCGAACCGATGGCGGGTGGTATCCTCGTCGTGGCCGAAAGCCGCACGCCGCTGCGCCAGCTGCGCGAGACGTTCCTGAGCGTGCTGCTGATGAGCCTGGCGCCTACGGTGCTGATTTCACTCGGCGTCGGCGCGGTGATCGCCGCCCGGGCAAGGGCGCGGGTGGAGCGGATCGAGAGCACGCTGGCCCTGCTGGGCGACGGCGCGCTCGACAGCCGTATCCCCGAGGCGGACGGGCGGCAGGACGACCTTGCCCGGATCGGCGCGCGGATCAACCGGATGGCGGCGGCACAGGAGGCGGCGACGGCGGCGCTGCGGCAGGTTTCGGCGGACATCGCCCACGACCTGAAGACGCCGCTGCAACGGATGACGGCGATCCTGCAGGAGTTGCGCGCGCGCCAGGCCGAGGGCGAGGAGGCGGCGCTGACCGACCGCGCGATTGCCGAGGCCGAGGGCGCGGTGGCGGTGTTCCAGGCGCTGTTGCAGATCGCCCAGATCGAGGGCGGCGCGCGGGTGGCGATGGAACCGGTGGACCTTGTGGCGCTGGCGCGGGGCATCGGCGAGCTTTACGCGCCGAGCGCGGAGGATGACGGGCACCACTTGGAGATCGATCTGCCCGCTGCGCCGGTGACGGTGACGGGCAACCGCAGCCTGCTGGGGCAGATGCTGTCGAACCTGCTGGAAAACGCCCTGCGCCACACCCCTTCCGGCACGGCGGTCACGCTTCGGGTCAATGGCGAGGGCGTGCTGGAGGTGGCCGACCACGGCCCCGGCATCCCGGCGGAGGACCGCGACAAGGTGCTGCGCCGCCTCTACCGGCTGGAACGCAGCCGCACCACGCCGGGCCACGGTCTGGGCCTGTCGCTGGTCGCCGCCATCGCCGCCCAGCACGGCGCGGCGCTGACGCTCGAGGACAACGCGCCGGGGCTGCGGGTGCGGGTGGCGTTTCCCTCGAATTGACGGCGCGCCCCCACCCCCGGCCCCTCCCCACG
>JAGRMS010000073.1 GCA_020441135.1 Pseudooceanicola sp. | reverse complement strand
CGACCCCGAGCTGTTCTTCCCCGTCGGGAACACCGGACCGGCCGTCGATCAGATCGAAAAGGCCAAGGCAGTCTGCGCCACCTGCACCGTCACGGAGATCTGCCTGCAGTACGCGCTCGAGTCCGGCCAGGACTCGGGCGTCTGGGGCGGCCTCTCAGAAGACGAGCGCCGTGCCCTCAAGCGCCGCGCAGCCCGCGCCCGCCGCGCCGGCCCCGGCGCAGCCGCGCGCGACCGAGGCCGCAGCAACGCCGACAATCGCCCAACCCGTCACGGCCGCAGCGGCCCCCGCCAGCGCCCTGCCCGCCGCGCAGCCGCAACTGGCCGCGCTCACGACCGCCGCCCCGTCGGCAATCACGCTTGCATCGCTTGACGCCCCAGCCGCCCCTCTCCCCCAGGTCGCCGACACCGCGATCCCCATCGCCGCCGCCGTCCAGCCAGCCGCACCCCTCCCGCAGGCCGCGCCCCAGGCAGCCGCCCTCGCCCAGACCGCCGCCCCCTCCGAACAACTCGCGCTGGCCCAGCCCGACGCCGCCGACCTTCCCGACACCGTCCCGCCCACGCAGCCCGTCGCGCAGGCCGCCTCGAACGCCACCCCCACCCCCGCCGCCGCCCCGCAGGCGCAATCGGTCAAGGCCACCTTCGCCTTCCCAGGCGCCAACGACCCCGTTTCTCTCGCCGCCTTCCAGAGCTTCATGCAACCCGGCGACACCGCTCAAGGCGACCCACTGCGCGACGGTCTCTCTTCGCTTTTGTCGCAAGTCCCCTGTTCGCGGCTCCAGGTCGCCTTCGACCCCGACACCGCCACGCTGCAACTGAACGGCCATATCCCCGAGGCGGGGCTCGCCGCCCCCGTCCTTGCCGCGCTGCAATCCCAGATGGGTAGCGATATCCACGTCTCGGACGACATCCGCATCCTGCCCCGCCCGCAATGCGGCGCGCTGAGCGGGATTGCCGACGTCGGCCTGCCCCAGTCCAACGACCAGTCGACCAACCCGCTGCTGATCGGCGAGGCAAGCCAGGCCCGCAATCTCGACTTCGTGAAGGACCAGCGCCTGTGGTTCGACCTCACAGCGCCCGAGTATGACGCCTACGTCTACGTCGATTACTTCGACGCCGACGGCAATGTGATCCACCTCGCCCCCAACGACCAGGTGCCCCTGGCCCTCAGCCCGCGCGACACGAGCCTCACCGTCGGCACAAGGCTCGACACCGACACCGGCCTGAAAATCGTCATCGGCCCGCCCTACGGACAGGAGATCGCCGTCGCATTCGCCGCCTCGGAACGGCTCTACGACGGCGAAAGGCCGCTGGTCGAACCGGCGGCCCCCTATCTCGATTTCCTGAAATCCCGCGTCGCCGCCCTTCGCGCCCAACACGAGGACTTCAAGGGCGAATGGGTCTATTTCTTCGTCACCACGAAGGAACGCTGACCTACAGGCACCCGCCCGCCGCCCAGGCCTTGAGGTTCCGTTTCAGCGCCCCGCCGAAGGGATGCGCCTTGTCCAGCGACCGCTGCATGTTCAGCGACAGATAGGTCTCGGCCTGCGTGCAGATCCGCTCGCGCGTCCACTCGTGGCAGTTGGAACAATGCTGCCCCTTCCACAACTGCTCGGGCAGCCCCTCGATCGGCGGAAAGATTGGAGACGCCCCGATCAGCTCGGCAATCGACTTGCCGTTGACCTCGGACACCTCCGACACCAGCGGCGACTCGAAGGTCACGATACCCGGCGTCTCGACATGTTCGGTCGGCGTTGGCGGCAAAGGCTTGTCCATGTCGCCGCTCCCCGGACCCACCGGATCGGTCCCGTTCTTCTCGCGCAGCGCCGCCAGCTCCTGCTGGGCGAACTCGGCAAAGGTGCCCTGTGGGAACGCCTGCAGATAGGCCCCCCACGACGTCTCGCTCGGGTCTGCCTGCGCCGCTTCGAACAACGCCTGCTCTTCGGCGGACGGCCCGGCAGGCGCGGGTTTCGGTGCCGCGGGCTTGTTGCCCGCCAGCTCCTGTTCCATCACCTCCGACAGCAGCCCGCGCGCCTCGCCCGCGTAGCGGCTGTCGCCATAGCCCCGCAGGAACAGCATGATCTGGACCGGATCGCGGCTGACCCGGACCGAAGCCCAGACCTGTTCCGCCTCCATCTCGGCCGCCGACATCGGCTTGGCCGCCGCAAAGGCGAAATCGTTGGTCAGCGAGGACGAATCCCAAGGCGTCTGCCGCCCGCCGGTCTGGCGGATCACGTCGATCCGCACCTCCTTGAACAGCTGTTCGATGGGCATCCCCGGCGTCGGCATCAACCGCGCCAGCGCCTCGGTGAACGGGCTGTTGCCCTCCAGACCGTCCAGCGCCACCGATCCGGGCGCGGTAGCATAGGACAGGAAGGTGCCCGTCGGCGCCTGCATCTCGGCCAGGCCGTTGTCGTTGAAGGCCGGGATCGCGCTGAACGGGTTGTTGCGGCAGGCGTCCAGGATCACGATGTTGGTCCGGTTGCGCGCAGACGACATCTGCCGCAATACCGTCTGCGCCTCCAGCGCCATCAGGTCCAGGTCGGCGGCGTCGTTCAGGGCGATATCGACCGGCAGCAGGTAGTTGTTGCCAAAGGACTGCACCCCGTGGCCCGCGTAGTAGAACAGGCCCGTCGCCTCGGCCCCGGCATCGCGCAGCGCCCGCCCGAATTGCGAGATGCCGCGCTTCATCTCGATCTGCGTGGCGTCGATCAACACCGTCACCTCGAAGCCGAGGTTGCCCAGCGTCCGTGCCACGAGCTGTGCATCATGCGCCGGATTTTCCAGCGGCGACACCGCGCTGTAATTGGAATTGCCCATTACCAGCGCGATACGCGGTTCGGCATGGGCCATGCCCGCCGCCAGCAGCAGCCAGCACAGAAGGGTTTTCATCATCGTCTGCAAAGTGCCAATCCTGCTCTCGACCTGCCCCTTGTCCGCAGGGCAGAGTGACCCGGCGGCAGGGCTTTTGCCAGACCTACCGCGAAAATTCGTCTTAAATTGGGCCAAACCGCAACGTCGCATCGCTTTTCTTGCTCATACGCGCAAGATTCCTAATACTGCGTTATACACGCCGAGTCACCCGCTGCCAAATTCGGCGGCCATTGGATCAAGGGATTGTAACCTCCATGAGCCCCCTGCGCGCCCTGCTGTTCTGCCTCGCCCTCCTGACCCTCGCCACGCCCGGCGTGCAGGCGCAAAGCATCGATCCTTTCGAGCACGGCTGGGTACTCGACCCCGAGGCGTCCAAGCTGCGGTTCCTTTCGGTCAAGAAAGGGAACGTGGCCGAAACCAGCAAGTTTGCCACGCTTTCCGGCCTGATCACGCCGCAGGGCAAGGCGCAGATCCGCGTGCTGATGGACTCGGTCGACACCAACATCGATCTGCGCAACGTGAGAATGCGCTTCCTGTTCTTCGAAAGCTTCAATTTCCCCGAAGCGACGATTTCCGTCCAGCTCGACCCCGAAACCTTGCGCGACCTGCACATGGTCCGCCGCAAGTTCGTCGAGGTCGGCTATACCCTCGCCCTGCACGGCGTGACGCTGGAGAAGACCGCAGAGGTCGCCGTCACCCTGATGAGCAACGACCGCGTCGCCATCACCTCGACCACGCCGATCCCGATCAAGCTGGACGAGTTCAACCTCGAAGGTGGGCGTGAGAAGCTGCAAGAGGCCGCGAATGTCGAGATCGTGCCGGTGGGCGTGGTCAGCTTCGACTTCATCTTCGACCGCGCCGCTCCCGGCACGCCCCCGACCGAGGCGCAGCTGGCCGCGGCCCCTGCCGGTGCTTCCGCCGCGCTGGAAACCAAGGGCGTGATGGACCGCGAAGCCTGCCTGGGACGCTTCGACATCCTGTCCAAGACCGGCAACATCAACTTTGCGCCTGCCAGCGCGCGGCTCGACCCGTCGTCCTATCCGCTGCTCGACAACCTCTACGACATCGTGAACCGCTGCCCGAACATGGCGATCGAGATCGGCGGGCATACCGACTCGGACGGCTCGGATTCCACCAACCAGCGGCTGTCCGAACGCCGCGCCGGGGCGGTCGGCGAGTATCTGTCGAACAAGGGCATCGGCGCGGGCCGGATGCGCGTCGTGGGCTATGGCGAGGCCAGACCGCTCCGCCCCAACGACAGCGCCGCCAACAAGGCCCGCAACCGCCGGATCGAGTTCACCGTCCTGAACTAGGCAACGCGGGGACCGGCCCGTAGGTCCGGTCCTTGCCCGTCACCCGTGCGCCGGGGGCCGGGAAGGCGACGGGTCCATTCGGGGTCTCCACCGTGATCCGCCGCAGGTGCGGATGCGCCGCCAGCCCGGCCATGTCGTTGACCGAGGCCAGCGCGATCCCCGCCTTTGCCAGCAAGGCCACCGCCTCGCCTGCGTCCCGCCGTGCGAAAGCCGCTGCCACGATGCCGTCGGTCTCGTGCCGGTTCGCCACCCGCGCCAGGTTGGTTGCAAAGCGCGGATCGCTGCCCAGGCGCTCGTCACCCAGGAACACCGCACACAGCTGCCGCCACTCGCGGTCGCTCTGGATCGAGATCAGCACCGGAGCGCCGGTCTTCGGCTGGAACACCCCGTAGGGCGCAATCGACGGATGCGCCATGCCGACCCGTTTCGGCGTCTTGCCACCCTCGTGGTTCAGCAGCGGCACCGTCAGCCAGTCCGCCATCACATCGAACATCGACACCGAGATATCCGCGCCCTTGCCCGTGATCCCCCGCCCGATCAGCGCCTCGAGGATCGCCGCATGGGCCGTCGCGCCCGTCGCGATATCGACGATCGAGATCCCGACCCGCGCCGGCTCGGACGGCCCGCCGGTGATCGAACACAACCCGCTCTCGGCCTGTATCAGGAGGTCATAGGCCTTGCGATCCGCCATCGGCCCGTCTTCGCCATAGCCTGAAATCGCGCAGGTGATCAGCCGAGGATACTCCCGCCGCAGCCGTGCCACACCGAACCCCAGTTTCTCAAGCGCCCCCGGTTTCAGGTTCTGGATCAGCACGTCGGCCTGCGCGAGCAGTGCCTCCAGCGCCGCCTTGCCGTCGTCGCTGGCGATATCCAGCGCCACCGACTCCTTGCCCCGGTTCAGCCAGACGAAATAGCTCGACTGCCCCTTCGCGACCGCATCATAGCCCCGCGCGAAATCGCCCTCGGGCCGTTCCACCTTGATGACCCGCGCCCCCGCATCCGCCAGCCGCGACGAGGCGAACGGCGCCGCCACCGCCTGTTCGACGGCCACAACCGTCAGCCCCTGCAACGGCCCCATCAGAACGACCTCGGCATCCCGAGCACATGCTCGGCCACATAGGACAGGATCAGGTTGGTCGAGATCGGCGCCACCTGGTAGAGCCGCGTCTCGCGGAACTTGCGCTCCACGTCATACTCGCAGGCAAAACCGAAGCCGCCGTGGAACTGGAGACAGGCATTCGCCGCCTCCCAGGACGCCTTCGCCGCCAGGTATTTCGCCATGTTGGCCTCGGCCCCGCAGGGCTGGCCCGCGTCATACAAGCCACAGGCCTTCCACCGCATCAGGTTCGCCGCCTCGACCTCGATAAAGGCCTCGGCGATGGGGAACTGGACGCCCTGGTTCTGCCCGATCGGCCGCCCGAACACCGTCCGCTCGCTGACGTATTTCGTCACCCGGTCGGTGAACCAGTAGCCGTCCCCGATGCACTCGGCCGCGATCAGCGTCCGCTCGGCGTTCAGGCCCGTCAGGATATACTTGAACCCCTTGCCCTCCTCGCCGATCAGGTTCTCGTCCGGGATCTCGAGATTGTCGAAGAACAGCTCGTTCGTCTCGTGGTTCACCATGTTCAGGATGGGCCGCACCGTCATGCCCTTCGCCATCGCCTCCTTCACATCGACAAGGAAGATCGACAGCCCCTCGGACTTCTTCTTCACCTCGGCCAGCGGAGTGGTCCGCGCCAGCAGGATCATCAGGTCGGAATGCTGCACCCGGCTGATCCACACCTTCTGCCCGTTGATGACCCAGCGGTCGCCCTTCTTCACCGCCGTCGTCTTGAGGCTTGTCGTGTCCGTCCCCGTCGTCGGTTCGGTCACGCCCATCGACTGCAACCGCAGCTCTCCGCTCGCCAGCTTCGGCAGGATGCGCTGCCGCTGTTCTTCCGAGCCATGCCGCACAAGCGTGTTCATGTTGTACATCTGTCCGTGGCAGGCGCCGGAATTGCCCCCCGCCCGGTTGATTTCCTCCATGATGACGCTTGCCTCGGTCAGGCCCAGCCCGCTGCCGCCGTATTCCTCGGGGATCAGCGCCGCCATCCACCCTGCCTCGGTCAGCGCCTGCACGAACTCTTCCGGATAGGCGCGCGCCTCGTCCACCTTGCGATGGTATTCGTCGGGAAAGGTCCGGCACAACGCCCGGACGGCGTCGCGGATTTCCTGATGCGGGTCGTCAGGGGTCTGGGTCATCGTCGGGTCTCCGGTCACGGCGCAAGGTCACAGAACCGGACTAATGGACCTTTGCGCCCCAAGTGCCAAGGCGATTGATTTCCCCGCGGCGCGATGATTGGTATGACGCCATTGCAAAGGGAGGGACAGGCATGAACCAACTCGATTTTTCCGGACAGACGGCGGTTGTCACGGGCGGCGGACAAGGGATCGGGCTGGCGGTGGTGAAACGCCTGCTGGCCTCGGGCGCGCGGGTCGCCAGCTGGGACATGAACGCCGAGGGGAACAAGGCGGCGATGACCGCGCTGGGCGGACAATCGCTGGCGGTGGAATGCGACGTGTCCGACTACGCCTCGGTCCAGGCCGCGCTGGCGGCAACCGAAAACGGCCTCGGGCCGGTGGACGTGGTGGTGAACTCCGCCGGGATCGCCGGGCCGAACGCGACGGTCGAGGACTATGACAACGCGATGTTCGAACGCATCGTCGCGATCAACCTGACCGGCACCTACTTCGTCAACAAGGCGGTGGTGACGGGCATGAAGGCGCGCAACTATGGGCGCATCCTGAATATCGCATCGGTCGCCGGGAAGGAGGGCAACCCCAACGCCTCGGCCTATTCCGCGTCGAAGGCTGGGGTGATCGGCTTTACCAAGTCGCTCGGCAAAGAGCTTGCCGGTTTCGATATCGGCGTGAACTGCGTGACACCGGCAGCGGCGCGCACGCCGATCTTTGACCAGATGGCGCAGACCCACATCGACTACATGCTCTCCAAGATCCCGCGTGCCCGCTTCCTCGAGGTGGACGAGGCCGCCGCGATGATCTGCTGGCTGGTGAGCCGCGAGAACGGCTTCTCGACCGGCGCGGTCTTCGACCTCTCAGGGGGACGCGCGACCTATTGAGGAGCGAGTGGACTTCCTGGCCGCTCTCGTCACCCGGCGCGTGCAACAGGGCACGCGCGCTGCCGGATCCGGAACGGGACAGCGAGGGACGGCCACGCCTTCGCCAGTCCGAACGCGCGCCCCTTTAGAGCAAGGACCAGGGCAAAACGGGATGCGCGTGCGCCGGGTGGATGATCGAAGCGTTCGGGATCAAGTCCGAAATCTTCGCCTGTCACCCTGGCACGCAAGCCAGCCTTCGCCGCACAACTCTCTCATTCGGGATGGTCTTGTGTCGGCGCCGAGCCTATTCTGAGACCTCGGCGAGACCGAGCACAAGCGAGACTGACATGCACTCCAATACCCGCGCGGGCGGCTATTTCCTCTATCATTCCATCGGCATCTATCCTGGCAAGGAAGACGACCTCGCCCGCGCGATGGCCGATTTCGCCCAGGTCTGGGCCGCGCCCAACGACAGGCAATGGGGCTATGTCCTGCGCAAGCGGCAGGATTTCCTCGAGCGTTGGGGGCGGCTGATCAACGCGCCCAAGGGCTCGCTCACCGCGACCGACAACGTCACCGATGCGATGCACAAGATCATGCGCGCCCTGCCCGAAGGGCGGCTGAAGGGCAAGCGCGTGCTGGTGGCCGAAGACTGTTTCCCCTCGATCCACTTCCTTCTCGCGGGCCTTGCGCCGAAGATGGGGTTCACGCTGGACACCGTGTCGAAACGCCCCGGTGCCTCGTGGGTCGAGACCGAGGATTTCATCGCCCGTTGGGGCCGCAACGTCGGGCTGGCGCTGCTGACCTGGGTCACGTCCACCGCCTCGTCGCGCATGGACTACGCCGCGCTGGTCGCCCATGGCCGCGACATGGGCAGCCTGATGGTCGCCGATATCACGCAAGGGGCGGGGCTGCTGCCCTTCGACGTGATGGCGCCGAAGGTGGATTTCGCCGTGACGACCAGCCTCAAGTGGATGTGCGGCACGCCCGGCGCGGGCATTCTCTACGCCGACAAGGCCCTGCTGCCCGAGCTCCAGCCCGAGGGGCGTGGCTGGTTCAGCCAGAACAACCCGTTCAGCTGGGATCTCGACACCTTCAGCTATGCCCCGGACGCCCGCCGCTTCGACAGCGGCACGCCGGGATCGGTCGCCGCCGTCGCCTCGCTGCCGGCGCTCGACTGGTTCATGACGCAGGACGTCGCGGCCATCGGTGCGCGCAACCGGGCGATGGTCGACCAGATCATCGCAGAGGCCGATGCGCTGGACCTGCCACTGCTGTCCCCCCGCGAGGCGGCGCGGCGCGGCGGGTCGGTCATGCTGCGGATGCCCGACAAGGCCGAGGCGGCGGCGGTGGTCGGCGCGCTGGGGGTCGAAGGCTATTCGGTCGACTTCCGCGGCGACATCCTGCGCCTGTCACCCGGCATCGTCACCGAAGAGCGGGCCGTGGGCGAACTGTTCGGGCTCGCCGGCGAGATCATGGCGCGGCGGCGCAGGCGCTTTGCCGGGGGCGCGGGCAAGGCGGGTGGCGCAGCGGTGCTGACGACGCTGACCGCGTCGCTGGCGGGTGGAGGCACCCGTGTCGTCGACCTGACCGCCGAACTCGGCCCCGACACGCCGCTGCTGAAGCTTCCCGAAGAGATCGCGAAGAACACGCCGCAGGTGCAGATCCACAAGATCAGCGAATACGATCAGGACGGTCCGTTCTGGGCCTGGAACTGGCTGGAACTCGGCGAGCATTCGGGCACCCATTTCGACGCGCCGCACCACTGGCTGACCGGCAAGGACTTTGCCGACGGCTTTACCGACACGCTGGACGTGCAGCGGCTGGTCGCGCCGGTCAACGTCATCGACTGCTCGGCGCAATCGGCCGCCGACCCGGATTTCCTGCTGACGGCCGAAGCCGTCAAGGCGTGGGAGGCGGAGCACGGGGCGATCAACCCCGGCGAATGGGTCGTCATGCGCACCGACTGGGACCGCCGCAGCCACGACGCCGCGCTGTTCCTGAACGAGGATCCGGACCCGTTCGAGGACGGCTCGCACAGCCCGGGGCCAAGCCCGGACTGCATCGACTACCTGTTGGGACGCGGCATCGTCGGCTGGGGCACCCAGTGCATCGGGACGGATGCGGGCATGGCGGGCAAGTTCAGCCCGCCCTACCCGGCCCACAACTTCCTGCACCGCGACAACTGTTTTGGCCTTGCCAGCCTCTGCAACCTCGACCAGCTGCCGCCCAAGGGCGCGATCCTGATCGCCGCGCCGCTGAAGATCAAGGGCGGCACCGGCAGCCCGATCCGGGCGCTGGCGCTGGTGCCGCAAGACTAGCAGGCGCGGCCCCCAAGGGGGGCCACGCCGCCCGATTACACCACGTCGAAGGCCAGCGGCTTGACCTGCCGGAACATCCCCGTCGCCTCGAGCTTCTTCAGCACGGGCGCGGGCACGGCATCATCGACGTAAAGCAGCGCGATCGCCTCGCCCCCGCGCGCTGCACGGCCCAGGGTAAAGTTCGCGATGTTGACGCCGTTCTCGCCCATCGTCGCGCCCAGCGTGCCGATGATGCCCGGCACGTCCTCGTTCGTGGTATAGAGCATGTGCGCCCCGATCTCGGCGTCGATGTTGA
>JAGRMS010000498.1 GCA_020441135.1 Pseudooceanicola sp. | reverse complement strand
GCAGAACACCTTGTCCTTGCCCGACCGCATCACCACGACCTTCACCTCGGGGTGCTCGAACCGCATCCGCTGCACCACGTCCGCCAGCTCGATATCGACACCCAGGTCGTAGGAATTCAGCTTCAGCTGGTATCCGTCGAACAGCCCGCCATCCTCGTCCACGTCCATGAACAGGTTGGCGACCTCTCCGTCGTATTCGACACGCCAGTGGCGATACTTCGACGGGTCGGTTTGAAAGTCGATGACCTTGGACATGAGTCGTTCCCCAAATCGGTGTGTTGGATGCACTTTACTGCGATTCCCGGCCCAGCGTAAAGATGAAATGTGCATGATAGTGCAAAGTCAGGCGATTTTGCGCCAACTTTTGCATTATAATGCCGATTTTGCCTCCCTCCGCACGCCGGAAAGGTAGTCCTCGACCGTCGCCCGGTCCAATCCCATGATCGCCGTGGGCCCGGCGCATTCCGCCAGTAACCCCTCCGCTATCCCGCAAAGCCGCAGCGCCGCCCTGGCCCGCCCCATCTTCAGCTTCAGCGCTGCGTTGGCGATCTGGATCACGCCCTGCACGAACCGCCGTTCCGGCGCGTTCGGGGGCAGGGCCAGCCAGACCGGCTCCAGCACCTCATGCGCTTCCCAGAAGAATCCGCCTTCGATGAAATGCCATCCCGCCCGCCAGGCCAGCGTCTCCTCCAGCGGCCCGTGAACCGAGGCGTGAAAGACGTCGAACGCCCCTTCCGCATGGCGCGGCGTCCGCCCCGGCACATAGGCGTGCGAGGGCAGGGGGATCTCAGGCGGTTTCAACCTCGGCGGCCTCGATCCGTTCCAGCCGGGCGCAGTATTCCGTTACCTCGGCCAGCACCCGCTCCGGCGCTTCCAGGTGCGGCGCATGGCGGCACCCGTCGATCACCACCAGATCGACCGGCGCATAGCTCCGCGCCTCGATCTCGTGAACCTGCGCCAGCGTGCCATACTGGTCGTCGCGGCCCTGGATGGCGAGGATCGGCAACCGAATGTAGTCGATCACATCCGCCACGTTCCACGCCTCGAAGCCGGGGTCCAGCCAGACCCCGTTCCACCCCCGGAACGCCACCTCGGGATCGCGGTGATACTTCGCCAGCTTGTCGCGCAGGCCGCCCCCCTCGTACGCCGCCTTCGCCTCGGCAATCGCCGCCAGCCCCATCGGCTCGGTAAAGAAATGCGGCGCCATCACGATCAGCCCGCGCACCCGGAAATCCTCGACGCTGCCCGCATGGATCGCCGCGATGGTCGCCCCATCGGAATGGCCGAACAGGATCACCTTCCGCGCGCCGATGGCGTCCAGCACCTTCGGCAGCACCTGCACCGCCTCGCGCGTCATGAAATCCAGCGGGCGCGGCAGGTCCACCGGATCGGACTGCCCGTAGCCCGCGCGCGAGAACACGAAAACCCCCAGGCCGGTCGCCTGCGCGACCCGCTCGGGGAAATCGCGCCACAGGGCGAGGCAGCCCAGCCCTTCGTGCAGCATGACGATGGTCGGCGCCTTGTCCGGCGCAGGCCCGTAGCAGGCATACTCCAGCGCCTTGCCGCCGATCTCAAGCCGCGCCTTCGGGGTTGCCGACCACTCCATCTCAGACCCCCTGCCGCAGCTTGAACCGCTGGATCTTGCCCGTCGCCGTCTTCGGCAGTTCCTCGACGAACTCCACCCAGCGCGGGTATTTCCACATGCCGATCTTCTCCTTGACGAAGTCCTTCAGGTCGCCGGCATCCCCCGCCGTCTTGCCCGCCTGCAAGACCACATAGGCTTTCGGCTTCTCCAGCTGCTGGTCGTCCATCCAGGGCACCACCGCCGCCTCCAGCACCGCCGGGTGGTCGATCAGCGCCTGTTCCACCTCGAAGGGCGACACCCAGATGCCCGAGACCTTGAACATGTCGTCCGTCCGCCCGCAGTAGACCAGCCGCCCGTCTGCATTCCGCTCATACTTGTCGCCGGTGCGCGTCCAGTGCCCCTCGAAGGTCGACCGCGACTTGTGCCGCCGGTTCCAGTAGCCATCGGCGCTCGACGGCCCGCGCACCAGCAACTCGCCCACCGCACCCTCGCCGACATCCTCGTCGTGCTCGTCCACCAGCCGCACCTCGTAGCCCGGCACCGCCAGCCCCGAGGTGCCGTAAACGCAGTCGCCCGGCCGGTTCGACAGGAAGATGTGCAGCATCTCGGTCGATCCCACCCCGTCGACGATCTCCGCGCCCCAGAGCCTTTCGAACCGCTCCCCGATCTCGCGCGGCAGCGCCTCCCCGGCCGAGGTGCAAAGCCGCACGCAATGCTCCGGCGTCCCCCGCTTCGCCTGCTCGGCCACCAGCGCGGCGTAAAGCGTCGGCACCCCGCAGAACAGGGTGGGCCGCTCGCGCGCCATGATGTCGAAGACGGCATCAGGGGTGGGCCGCCCGCCGAAGATCACCGTCGTCGCGCCAACCGCCATCGGGAAGGTCATCGCGTTGCCAAGGCCATAGGCAAAGAACATCTTGGCGACCGAGAACATGGTGTCCTCCTCGCGGATGCCCAGCACCTGCTGGCCGAAGGTGTCGGACGTGGCCTTCAGCGAGGAATGGACGTGCCGCACGCCTTTGGGCGTCCCGGTCGACCCCGAGGAGTAAAGCCAGAACGCCATCTCGTCGTCATGCGCCTCGACCGCCTCGACGGGTTCGGCGTCCTGGACGAAGTCCTCGAACCCGATCGTGCCCTCCGGCGCGTCACCGATCACCACCACCGCCCGCAAGTAACGGTTGCCCTGAACGGCGGGCTTCACCGTGTCCCAAAGCTGTTCCGACACCACCAGCAGCGAGGCGCGGGAGTCGTTCAGGATCTCTTCATAGACCTGCGCCGACAGCAGCGTGTTCAGCGGCACCGGGATCGCCCCGGCCTTCAACGCGCCCCAGAACACCACCGGAAACTCGATCTGGTCGCGCACGATCATCGCGACCCGTTCCTCGCGCCGCACCCCGTGACGCTCCAGCGCCCCGGCAAAGCGGCCGCTCTGCTCCGCCAGGTCGGCGTAGGTCAGGCTGCGCTGCGCCCCGTCCGCCTCGCGAAAGGCGGTCTTGCCACCGCGCCCTTCCTCCAGATGGCGATCCACGAAATAGACCGCTGCGTTGCCGTTGGTCATGGCTGGGCTCCCCCTCGCGTCCTCGAGTCCGCGTCACCTTATCGCGCAGGGACGGGAATCATACCTCTCCTGTGCGGCTTTATGCAACATAATGCCAAAAGTGGCAATATACTGCATCATATGGCGCGCACGGCCAGCCGGAACACCCGCCCGCCCAGCCATCCCGCCGCCGCCAAAGCGACCTGCACCACCGTCGCCCAGAGCAAAACCGCCGCCGTCACCGCCAGGTCCGACAGCCGCACCAGCGCCCGGAACACGCGCCCCTTGCCCAGCACGTCGAACAGCGCCCGCGTCCTCGGCCCCGCCACCTCCGCCACCCGCGCCAGCCGCGCCGCGTCCTCCGCCGTGTCCACATGGCGCAGCAGCAAGACGCCGTCCCCGACCGAGGTCCGCCCCGCCACCCGCGCCATGTCGGTCGCGACCCCCTCCATCCGGGCGAGCTTCACCGTATCCACCACCTCGTCCAGCCGCGCCGCCCCCCGCAGGTAGGGCAGCACAAGCCCTGCCTTCAGGTCCACGTCCAGCAGCCGCAGGAAATCCGGCGTGATCGTCCCCAGCCGCCGCCCGATCCGCAGCACCGTCGCTCCGGCCTTCACCGTCACCGACGATCCTCCCGACACCAGCACTGCCGCCGTCGCCCCCAGCCCGACAACGGCCAGCGTCACCTCCAGCCGATCCACGTCTTCCCCGCTCCACGCCGCCTCCCCGGCACGCCGCAACGCGTTGGCATCCCCGAAAGGAGACAGCTCGAACGGCACGCCGCAGGCCACCATCAGCCGGACCGACGGACACTCGGCGATCTCCGCCATGCAGATCCCGCAGACTTCCGCCTGCCGCAGCCACCCGCTCTCGCGCTCGCGCAGGGCCGCGATCCGCTCTGCCTCGGGCAGCGCCAGCCCGACATCGCCCGCCACCAGCTCCAGCGTGTCGAGCCGGTCCAGATCCTCCGCCGCCAGCGCCGCCGCGACCTCCGCCGCCAGCCACTCCGGCGTCACACGCCGCGCCAGCGCGCGGGCCAACGCCCGCTCCACCTGCACGCTCGAGGCTTCCACCACCGGACGCGCGAACGGACTGTACGACAGCGCCCAGAGCGTCAGCCCCAGCGACACCGCGAAGGGCATCAGCCGGAGCCAGAGCATCCTCTACTCCGCCGCGTCGGCATAAGCCTCCATCGGCGGGCAGGTGCAGGTCAGGTTCCGGTCGCCCCAGACGTTGTCCACCCGGTTCACCGGCGGCCAGTATTTGTCCACCCG
>JAGRMS010000072.1 GCA_020441135.1 Pseudooceanicola sp. | reverse complement strand
GTCGATTTGCCCTCGCCGTTGCGGCCCAAAAGGGCGATCCGGTCGTCCTGGTCGATGCGCAGGTTCAGGCGGGACAGCACCGTCTTGTCGCCATAGCCCGTCGCGCCGCCCTCGATGTTGACGATGGGGGGCGACAGCTCTTCCGGTTCGGGGAAGGTGAAGGCGCGCAGGGCGGCTTCCTGGGGTGTGGTGATCGGCTTCAGCCGGGCGATCATCTTGAGGCGCGACTGCGCCTGCACCGCCTTGGACGCCTTGGCGCGGAAGCGGTCGACGAAGCTTTGCAGGTGGGCGCGGCGCGCCTCCTGCTTGCGGGCCTCGGATTCCGCCACCGCCAGCCGGGCCGCGCGGGTTTCGGCGAAGGTGTCGTAGTTGCCCTGGTAGAAGGTCAGCTTGCGGTCCTCGAGGTGAAGGATGCCGCCCACGGCGCGGTTCAGCAGGCCGCGGTCGTGGCTGATGATGATGACCGTATGGGGATAGCGCGCCAGATAGTTTTCCAGCCAGACCGCGCCTTCGAGGTCGAGGTAGTTGGTCGGTTCGTCCAGCAGCAGCAGGTCGGGCTTGGAAAACAGCACCCCCGCCAGCGCCACGNNGCCACGCGCATCCGCCAGCCGCCGGAGTAGGCCGAGCAGGGGCGCAGCTGTTCCTCGTCGTCGAAGCCCAGCCCCTTGAGGATCGAGGCGGCGCGGCCCTCGGCGGACCAGGCGTCGATGTCGTTCAGCCGCGCCTGCACCTCGGCGATGCGGGCCGGGTCGGTGGCGCTGTGCGACTCCTCCAGCAGCGCGGCGCGTTCGGTGTCGGCGGCGAGCACGGTGTCGATCAGCGAGACGTCCGAAGACGGCACCTCCTGCGCGATGCCGCCGATGCGGGCGCGCGAGGGCAGCGAGATGTCGCCGCCTTCCAGCGCCAGCTCGCCCCGGATCAGGCGGAACAGCGTGGTCTTGCCGGTGCCATTGCGGCCGACGAGGCCGACCTTGTGGCCTTCGGGAATCGTCGCGGATGCGCCCTCCATCAGGGGGCGGCCGTCGACGGAATAGGTGATATCGTTGATGCGCAGCATGGGCGCGCTTTAGCAGAGGGCTCGGAGGGGCGAAAGCCGCGTTTCGTAGCGTCCTGCTCGCATCCATTTGCTCCAAATATCCCGGGGGGCCGCCATGGTTGCGCCATTGGTCCGAGCGACAATGGCGGCGGGCAGAGCCCCCGATCTTCATTTATCCGGCAGAGCCCCCGATCTTCGTTTATCCGGCAGAGCCCCCGATCTTCAGATGTCCATCGGCTTGCAGCCAGTGGCCCAGGCGGGCATCCGGTCGAGCGGCGCGAGGTCTTTGGTGCGGCACCAACCTTCGGCCACGCCGTCCTCGTCGATGTCGACCAGCGACCATTCGGGGCCGATGGCGCGGACGTGGACCGTGCGGGCGATGCAGGCATGGGCGACGGGGCTGCCTTCGGGAAAGTCGAGGATGTCGAGCCGGTTCGGTTTCACCCAGAACCGCGCGCCCGCGACGGCGGCCAACCGCGCGGGATCGTAGCTGCGGACCGCGCCGTCCTTGCCGAAGGCGCCGATGGTGCCGCCCGCCGCAGGGTTCAGGATGTCGGTGTCGATGGGCAGGACTTGCCCCATCTCGGCGTTGAGGGCGCTTTTCCCGATATCGGTCTTGTTCTGGTAGAGCGTCCAGTCGCCCGAGTTGAGGAAGGCGCGGGTGCCGTTCCAGGCCGGGGCCTCGGGCACCCAGAAGCCATCCGCCAGCCCGGCGTCGCGCAGCAGGCGGCAGCGGGCCCCGGCGGCGTAGGCGCCGATGCGGAACCGGCCCCCGAAAGCGGATCGGATCGCGCGGAAGTAGGCGAGCACGTCGGCGTCGGCATTGCGCCCGGTGTCGGAGTCGACGCCGAACCAGATCGTGCTGCCCTCCGGCTGGTTGATGACGCGGGCGCGTTCCAGACAGAAGGCGGCGTCGGCGGCGGCGCGCGCGCCGGTGTAGCGGTTCTTCGCGCCGCCTTCGAACTGGTAGACGATGGCGAGCGCCAGCCCGTGATCGTGCAGCAGGTCGCGTTCGCGCCGGGTGACGTTCTTGCAGTTCAGGTTGGCGTTGTTGGTGTCCGAGTAGTAGCGGAAGACCGTATCGACGCCGGAGGCCGCGAGGTTTTCGAGAAAGCGGTGGTTGGGCCGGGTGCAGGCGTTGGCGCCGTCCAGCCCGGCGGGCACGGTGTCGCGGTCGAGGAAGGGCGCGTTGGCCATGTCGATGACGTGGATGCGGGTGTCGGCCTGCTGCGCGGCCCCCGGCAGCGGTGCAAGCGCGGCGGCGGCAAGCGCGGTGAAGCGGCGGCGGGTCAGGGGCATGGGGTCTCCCGGGGACGGGTTGATCTCGGCCCAGTCTAGCGCCACAAGGCGATTCCCGGAATCGGCCCACTTTCCAACGTGAAAACGCCATGATAACCGGGCGCCGGAAACGAAATGCCTTGCCGGACAGGTTTTGTCCGCGAACCGCGAACATGGAGACAAATGTTATGGCCCTCGAACGCACCTTCTCGATCATCAAGCCCGATGCCACCCGCCGCAACCTGACCGGCGCGATCAACGCCAAGTTCGAGGCGGCCGGTCTGCGCATCGTGGCGCAGAAGCGCATCCAGATGACCAAGGCCCAGGCCGGGGTCTTCTACGGCGTCCACAAGGCGCGCCCCTTCTATGACGAGCTTTGCGAGTTCATGTCCTCGGCCCCGGTCGTGGTGCAAGTCCTGGAAGGCGAGAACGCCATCTCGAAGAACCGCGAGATCATGGGCGCGACCAATCCCGCCGATGCCGCGCCGGGCACCATCCGCGCCGAATTCGCCGAGAGCGTGGGCGAGAATTCGGTCCATGGATCGGACGCGCCGGAAACCGCCAAGGAAGAAATTGCCTATTTCTTTTCGGGACTTGAGCTGGTCGGCTGATCCGGCTGCCGGCGTCTTTCCAGCACGCCGATTTCATTCAGGGCCGCTTCCAGACGGGAGCGGCCCTTGTCGTTTCCCGCGCCCTTGAGCGCGTCGAAGCGGGCGCGCAGGGCGGCCTTTTCGGCGCCCTGGCAATCGTTCCAGGGGCGGCCCTGCAACGCCATCACCAGGACATAGTAGCCGATGAAATGCGGCCGCGATCCGCTGGCCAGCAGGCGGGCATAGGCGGCGTCGGCCCCCAGCGCGCGGAGCTCTTCGGCGGAATGGATGCCCGCCCGCGCGCAGGCGGATTCGAACGAGGGACCGAGGTTCCGGATCGAGGAGACAGGGGTCGGCATGGGGTTTCGGGCAGTCCTCTGGCGGGGTTTGGGTCAACCTTGGCGTGACCGGGCGCGTGCCACAGTCTTGCCATGATTGTTGCGCGAAGGCTGGATTTGATGCAAATTCTCTCTAGTTACTGGTCAAGCCCGGGTTTTGGGCACGGAGGGTGGTTCATGGCATCGGTTGCGCCGACAGTTGCTACAGACGCAATATTTGGTAGCTGGATCTGGCGCGAGCATTGGACTGACAGGACCATCTCGTACAGTTTTCCGGTCGACGTCGAGGATTACCCCTATACCAGCCGTACACCGGTTTCTCCGCTGCGCCCGGCGCAGGCGGAAGCGGTCGAGCGCGTTCTTGCCGACGTCGCGAGCTTTACCGGGCTGACGTTCGAGCGCGTCTCTGACCAGGCCGACGACTTCGCCACGCTGCGGTTCTCGCAGGACACCGGCGAGACCGGGGCCTATGCCTATCTTCCGCAAGAAGGGGAGGAGGGTGGCGACTCTTTCTACGGGCGGCAGACCCGGGCGCCTGTCCTCGGCAACGAAGCCTACCTGTATTTCCTGCACGAGATCGGCCATACCCTTGGTCTTCAACACGGGCACGAGGCCACGGGGTTCAAGCGGTCGCCCTACAATTCGCAGGAATTCTCGGTCATGACCTATGCCGATTTTGTCGGCGACCGGAACCTGAGCGACTACGAATCCGGGCGGGTGGATTGGGCGCAGAGCTATCAGCAACTGGATATCGCGGCGCTTCAGTACCTGTACGGCGCGAATTACAACACGACCGGCGAGGTCTGGAGCGGGCGGACCGTCTACGCCTTCGATCCGACGACCGGCGAGATGTCGATCAACGGCGAGGGTCTGGGCGCCCCGGCCGGGAACCGGATCTTCCGCACGATCTGGGATGGCGACGGCGTCGATACCTACGACCTGTCGGCCTACGAGAACGGTGTTTCGGTCGACCTGCGGCCCGGTGCCTGGTCGGTCTTCTCGGAGGCGCAGCTTGCGGACCTGAACCGCTTCAACGCCATTCCCGAGATGATGGCGCGGGGCAATCTTGCCAACGCGCGGCTGGTCGAGGGCGACAGGCGCGCGCTGATCGAGAATGCGATCGGCGGCAGTGGCGATGACAGCCTGACGGGCAACGTCGTCTGCAACCGGATGTTCGGGGGCGAAGGCGATGACACGCTTCAGGGCGCCGGAGGGGGCGACAGGCTGGTCGGGGGCGCGGGAAGCGACATTCTCCTGGGCGGCCGTGGCAATGACAACCTGCGGGGCGGCGTCGGCGCGGACCTGTTGCAGGGCGGCGCGGGCAACGACGTTCTGACCGGCGGTGCGGGGAAGGACTGCTTCGTCTTCGCGCGGGCCGACGGGAACGGTGTTTCCTGCGTCACCGACTTCGCGCAGGGCGCCGACGTACTCGAGATCAGGAGCGGGCGCGGGGTCACGCTTGCGTTGCAGCTGGAGGCGGGCTTTGCCGAAGACGGCGCATCGGTGGCGACGGAGGCCGACGGCGACGGAACGCGCGTCCTGGTCGATTTCAATGGCGACCGCGTGGCGGACCTCGAGATCCGCGTGCTGCATGTCGCGGCGCTGACGGCGGACGATTTCCTGGTCTAGGCCGACCCGGACGATTGACAGTCCGGGCCCGGGGCGTGACTCTCTCCGGACTGGGTCTGGGGGAGGGCTTCATGAGCAGCGATGTGCGCGACCTGGCGCTGGCGTTCGATCTGGCGTCGCCGCCGGTCGGTTTTGTCGAAGACCCCTTTCCGGTCTATGACGCGCTGCTTGCCCATGCGCCGGTGCTGCGGCAGCCCGACGGCTCGGTTCTGCTCAGCCGCCACGGCGACCTGGACCGCATCTACCGCGATACGACGCTGTATTCCTCGGACAAGAAGGTGGCCTTCGCGCCGAAGTTCGGCGTCGGCTCGCCCCTGTTCGAGCATCACACGACCTCGCTGGTGTTCTCGGACCCGCCGCTGCACACGCGGGTGCGGCGGATCATGACGGCGGCGCTGACGCCGCGCGCCTTGCAGCGGATGGAGCCGGGGCTGGTCACGGCGGTGGATGCGCTGCTGGACGGGCTGGCGGAAAAGGGCGGGGCGGTCGACCTGGTGGAAGACTTCGCCTCGGCCATTCCGATCCAGGTGATCGGCAACCTGCTGGATGTGCCGGTGGCCGAGCGGGCGCCGCTGCGGGACTGGTCGCTGGCGATCCTGGGCGCGCTGGAGCCGTCCTTGACTCCGGCACAGCTTGAGCGGGGGCACACTGCGGTGCGGGAGTTCAAGGACTACCTGGCCGACCTGATCGCGCGGCGCAGGGCGCGTCCGGGCGACCCGGAGACGGATGTGCTGACGCGGCTGATCCGGGGCGACGGGGCGGACCAGCAGCTGAGCGAGATCGAGCTGATCCAGAACTGCATCTTCATCCTGAACGCCGGGCACGAGACCACGACGAACCTGATCGGCAACGGGCTGGCGCTGCTGGACGACTGGCCGGAGGAGAGGGCGCGGCTGCTGGCGGCGCCCGACCTGATCGTGTCGGCGGTGGAGGAGGTGCTGCGCTTCCGTTCGCCCAACCAGCTGGGCAATCGCGAGACCACGGCAGAGGTCGAGATCGGCGGCGAGCGGATCGCGGCGGGGACCAACCTGCATCTCTGCATCGGGGCGGCCAACCGTGACCCCGAGGTGTTCGCCGAGCCGACGCGCTTCGACATCACGCGGCGGCCGAACCGGCACCTGGCCTTTGCGGGCGGACCGCACGTCTGCGTCGGGCTGACGCTGGCGCGGATGGAGGGGCGGATCGCGCTGGAGCGGTTCCTGGCGCGTTATCCGGGCTACCGGATGCTGGAGGGCCGGGTCGCGGGCGGGCGGATGCGGTTCCGGGGTTATGCGCACCTGCCTGCCAGCCTGGGTTAGCTTGCGCCCGCAAAGCCTTCTGGTCAAAGCCAGACCGGCGCTGCTACTCTGCCTGCCATGACATCGCAACGCCGCCGCAACCTGATCGTGCTGGCCTTCCTTGCCGCCGTCGCGGCGCTGGCGGGGGCGGTCTGGCGTTACGGTTACGGCCAGGCGCTGGACCAGCTGGCGCAGCGGGCCGAGGGCGACCTGGCGCTGGCCTCCGACCGGCTGTCGACGCAGTTGCAGGCGTTCCGCGAGCTGGCGGTGCTGGCGGTGGACCACCCGGCGCTTGCAACCCTCGCGACGCCCGAACAGGTAGAAGAAGCGGGGCAACTGCTGCTGCGCGCTTCGGACAAGACCGGGGCGATGGAGGTGTTCTTTGCCGATACGGCAGGGAAGGTGGTTGTCTCGGCGCATCCCTGGACCGGCGGGTCGGTCGCGGATCAACCCTGGTTCCAGCGGGCGATGCAGGGGGCGCTGGGGGCGTCCCACGGGCTGACCGGGCCGGACGGGCGGCGGGGGTATTTCCACGCGGTGCCGTCGTTCGGCGCGGACGGGCGGGTGCGCGGCGCGCTGGTGATGGTCGCGGATGTGAACGCGGTGGAGCAGACCTGGCGGGGCGACAACCCGGCGGTCTATTTCACCGACCGGGGGGGCGAGGTCTTTATCTCGAACCGCTCGGAGCTGCTGTTCTGGCGGCGCGGCGCGGGCGAGGTGGGGTTGCACCCGCCGTCGCGGGCGGCGCTGCCGTTTTCGGTGTCGCAGGTGGGCGCCCACGAGATCTGGCGCCTGGGCTGGGGGCCCTACCTGCCCGCGCGCGCGCTGCACCTGGCGCGCGACCTGCCGGTGATCGGGCTGATGGGCGAGGTGCTGGTGGACGTGGCCCCGGCGCGGCGGCTGGCGGCCTTGCAGGCGGCGGCGGTGGCGGCCATGTGCCTGGCCTTCGGGGCGCTGCTGTTCGTGGCGACCGAGCGGCGGCGGACGCTGGCCGAGGCGAACCAGGTGCTGGAGGTGCGGGTGGCCGAGCGGACGGCGGAACTGTCCGAGGCGAACGCGCATCTGCGGCACGAGGTGCGCGAGCGGCAAGAGGCCGAGGCGGCGCTGAAGCGGGCGCAGGCGGACCTGGTGCAGGCGGGCAAGCTGTCGGCCCTGGGCCTGATGAGCGCGGGCATCAGCCACGAGTTGAACCAGCCGCTGATGGCGATCCGGTCGTTTGCGGAAAACGGGGCGGCCTACCTGGCGCGGGGACGGTCCGAGGTCGCGGGCGAGAACCTGGGCCGGATTTCCGAGCTGGCGCGGCGGATGGGGCGGATCATCCACAACCTGCGGGCCTTCTCGCGGCAGGAAAGCGAGGCGCCGGACCGGGTGGACGTGGTGGCCGTGCTGGCCGGTGTGGTCGAGATGACCGAGGCGCGGGTCGCGCAGGAGGGGGTGGAACTGGCCTTTGACAGGCCGCCCTATCCGGTCTGGGTGCGGGGCGGCGAGGTGCGGTTGGGGCAGGTGTTCCTGAACCTCGTCAGCAACGCGCTCGACGCGATGCAGGGGCACGAGCGGCGGGTGCTGCGGCTGGGCATCGCCGAGGGGCAGGGGATCACGGTGACGGTGGCGGACACCGGGCCGGGGATCGCCGATCCGGGCAAGGTCTTCGATCCGTTCTACACGACGAAGAAGATCGGCGCGGCAGAGGGCATGGGGCTGGGGCTGTCGATCAGCTACGGCATCGTGCAGAGCTTCGGCGGCGACATCCGGGGGCAGAACTCGCCCGAGGGGGCGGTGTTCTCGGTCCGGCTGGAGCGGTGGGCGGAAGAGGTGGCGGCGTGAGCACGGGCGGATCGGTGCGGCAAACCCCCACCCCTGACCCCTCCCCACAAGGGGGAGGGGAAGCGCATGGCCCCTGGCGTCACGCGTGTTGCAAGAGCGGCGACATCCGGGGGCAGAACTCGCCCGAGGGGGCGGTGTTCTCGGTCCGGCTGGAGCGGTGGGCGGAAGAGGTGGCGGCGTGAGCACGGGCGGATCGGTGCGGCAAACCCCCACCCCTGACCCCTCCCCA
>JAGRMS010000071.1 GCA_020441135.1 Pseudooceanicola sp. | reverse complement strand
TTGGTGCTTTTGCTACATAAGGCCGCAAATATCCTCGCCGAAGGCCATCGCGCACAGCGCGATCCCGCCCCCTCTCCGCAAGCGCCACGCCGATCGCGACGTAGGGCGGGGCTCGCCCCGCCGCCCCGCTCAGATCACCAGCAACGTCGATCCCGCGCTTGCCACCGCGCGGCCGTCGCACTCGAGCCGCCCGCGCACATGGATCACCCGCCGCCCGGCCTTCTCGACCTCGCCCACGGCGCGGAACCGCGCGCCCGTGGCCCCGGCCAGGAAACTCGTCGTCATCGTGGTCGTCGTCACCGTATGCTCCGCCCCCGCCGCCGCCATCCCTGCGAAGGCCATCACGAAATCCAGCATCGCCGCCATCGCCCCGCCCTGCACGAAGCCCGCGCCCTGGAAGAACAGCGGCTGCGGCGCAAACCCCATCTCGAGCCGCCCGTTCTCCCACGAGACCAGAGAGGCCCCCAGCGCCTCCAGCAACGGGCTCGTCGTCATCGGCCCCGGCACAGCCCCGCCAAGGAAGGCGTGCAACGCGACGTGATCCGGGTTGGCGCTCACGCGATCCGCACTCCGACCTTGCCGACGTGCTTGCCCGCCTTGAGGTATTCCAGCCCATCCCGCAGCGTCTCCAGCGTGAACGCCGCCTTGTCGAGCACCGGGCGCACCCCATGCACCGCCAGCGCATCCACCAGTTTCTGCAAGGCCGCCCGGCTGCCCGCCGTCACGCCCTCGATCCGGGTCTCCTGCATCGCCACGATGGGCAGGTTCAGCTCTGCCCTTGGCCCCGTCACCACGCCGACCATCCCGATGAAACCGCCCAGGCCCATCGACATCATGGTCTGCTTCAGCGTCGCCGCTCCGCCGATCTCGACCGCGTGGGTGATCCCCCGCCGCCCGGTCAGCCCGTTGATCGTCCGGCCCCAGTCCGGATCGTCGCGGTAGTTCACCACATGCGCCGCGCCGAGGCTTTTCAGCAGCTCCATCTTCTCGCCACTGGACGAGGTCGCATAGACCTCCGCCCCCGCCATCACCGCGAATTGCAGCGCGAACAGCGACACGCCGCCCGTGCCCTGGATCAGCACCCGGTCGCCCGGTCCGACCCGGCCCTTGGTGACAACCGCGTTCCAGGCCGTCGCCGCCGCGCAGGGCAGCGCCGCGCCTTCCATGTCCGACAACCCGTCCGGCAGCTTCACCACCGCGTCCTGCCGGAAGCAGCGGAACTCGCAGGCCACGCCGTCCATGCCGCCGCCGAGGTCGGCCATCACATGCTCGACCCGCAGGGTGCCATCCTGCCACAGCGGAAAGAAACAGCCGATCACCCGGTCGCCCGGTTTCAGCCCGCGCACGCCCTTGCCGACGGCCACGATCTCGCCCGCGCCGTCCGACAGCGGGATCAGCCGCTCCTGCTTCTGCATCTTCCCGTAGCCGCCGTTGACCGCCAGGATGTCGCGGAAGTTGAGCGTGGCCGCCTTCATCCGAACCAGCACCTCGCCCGGTTTCGGCTCGGGCTCGGGCAGCTCCACCACCTTGAGGTTTTCCAGACCCATCGGGTCCACCATCGCCGCCTTCATCATCGCTTGAACCTCCTCAGAGTGCGTGGAACCGCTCGCCCGACGCCGCCATCGCCCGCAACCGCTCCGGCACGGCAAAGCGCGCGCCATAACGCTCCGCCAGCGCATCGCAACGCGCGACGAAAGCCGCCGCGCCCACGGTGTCGATGTATCCGAACGGCCCGCCGAAATGCACCGGGTAGCCCCAGCCCGTCACAGCGGCCATGTCGGCGGTCAGCGGGTCGGTGACGGTGCCATCCTCCAGCGCCCGCACCGCTTCCAGCGATTGCGTGCAGAACAAGCGCGCCTCGACGTCCTCGACCGGCACCGCCCGTTCCGCCGGGAACAGCTCCGCCAGCCCCGGCCAGACCCCCGGCGCCCCCTCGGCGTAGTCATAGAGGCCCTTGCCCGCCAGCTTGCCCTCGCGCCCCGCCGCAATCAGCCGGTCCAACGCCTCGGCCCCACGCGACCCCGTCATGCAGACCGGCGCGCCTGGCCCGGTCATCGAGACCATGATGTCGCGCAGCAGGGGCAGCTTGGTCAATTCCGCCAGCGTCGCCGCGCCGATGGCAAAGCCGTTGCGGGTCATCACGTTGTCGATCACCTGCGCGGGCACGCCCTCGGCCACCAGCGTCATGCCCTCGCTGGACATCGAGGTGACGATACGGCTGGTGAAGAAGCCAAGCCCGTCGTTCACCACGATCACCTGCTTCCTCAGCGCCGCCGCGATGGTCTGGGCAGCGCGCTTCACGCCGTCCGAGGTCCGGTCGGTGTGGATGATCTCCAGCAGCTTCATCACCTCGACCGGCGCAAAGAAATGCATCCCGATCATCCGCGACGGATCTTTCAGCGCCGAGGCCAGCCCGCCGATCGGCAGGGTCGAAGTGTTCGAGGCGATCGGCACCTCTGCGCCCGTCGCCGCCTCGATCCTGCGCAGCACGTCGTGCTTGACGTCGGTGCGCTCGAACACCGCCTCGATGACAAAGTCCACGCTGCCAAGCGCGTTGTAATCCGCCCCCGCCGCGATCCGCCCCATCAGCGCGTCGGCCGCTTCCTGGCGCATCCGCCCGCGCTTGACCTGCCGTTCCGCGATGGCGCCGATCCGCCCAAGGCTCTCGGCCGCCTTGTCCGCGTCGAGGTCGATCAGCGCCACGCGATAGCCCGCCTGCGCGGCGGCAAAGGCGATGCCGTTGCCCATGGTGCCGCCGCCGACCACGCCGATGACGTTGATCGTCATTCCAGGGTCCGCCTTGGGCCGCGCCGCCCGTGGCGCGTAGAACAGCGTGCGGATCCGGTTCTTCGCCTCCGCCCCCGAGGCCAGCGCCAGGAACTGCCGCCGTTCGATCGCCAGCGCCGGGTCGATCCGCCGCTCCAGCCCGTGGTGCAGCGCGTACAGGATCGCCGTCGCCGCCGCATCGGTCCCGGCCGCCTTCTGGCGCATCTTCGCCCAGGCCCCGGTGAACCACATCCGGCCCTTCTGGCTGTTCGGATCCAGCCCCGGCAGGACATAGCCTTTCCGGTCCCACGGCTGCTGCGCCGCGCCCGCGCCCCGCGCCCAGTCTGCCGCGCGCTCGATCAGCGCCTCCGCCGGCACCAGCTCGTCCACCAGCCCCGCCTCCAGCGCCGCCTTCGCGTCAAGGGGCCGCCCGGTCAGCAGCAATTCGGCCGCCTTCTCCAGCCCGATCATCCGTGGCAGGCGCTGCGTGCCGCCCGCGCCCGGCATCAGCCCCAGCCCGATCTCGGGCTGGCCGAACCGCGCATCGGGCCGGTCCGCCGCGATCCGGCGGTGCGCGCCCATCGCCAGCTCGTATCCGCCCCCCAGCGCGGTGCCGTTCAGCGCCGCCACCACCGGCTTGCCGCCGGTCTCCAGCCGCCGCAGCGCCGCCGTGAAGGGATCGACAATCGCCGCCACCGCCGCCGGGGTCATCGCCGCCCGCAACTCGTCCAGGTCGCCCCCCGCCGCGAAATCGTCCTTGGCCGAGGTCAGGACGATGCCCTTCACCGCCTCGTCCGCCAGCACGGTCTCGACCGCCTGCGCAAAAGCCGCGTTGAACGCCCCCGAAAGCGTGTTCACCGCGCCGCCGGTGTCGATGGTCAGCAGGGCGATGCCGCCCTCCAGCATGGTCGTCTCGATCATCAGCCCTGAACCCGTTCGATTGTGGTGGCGACACCCATACCCAGTCCGACGCACAGCGTCGCGACCCCGGTGCCCTGTCCCGTCCGCTCCAGCTCGTCCAGCAGCGTGTTGACCAGGATCACCCCCGTCGCCCCGATGGGATGCCCCATCGAGATGCCGCCGCCGTTGACGTTGATCCGCTCGAAGTCCAGCCCGGTGCGCTCCATGAAATGCAGCACGACCGAGGCAAAGGCCTCGTTCACCTCGAACAGGTCCACGTCGCCTTGCGCCATCCCGGCGCGCGCCAGCGCCTGCGCGGTTGCATCGGCGGGCGAGGCGAGCATCAGGCAGGGGTCCATCGCCGTGGTCGCAAAGCTGCGGATGCGCGCGCGGGGCGTCAGCCCCAGCCGCTCTCCGGCCTCGCGCGTGCCGATCAGCATGGCGGCGGCGGCATCCACGATGCCCGAGGAATTCCCGGCGGTATGCACATGCGCCACCTCCATCACCTGCGGATAGCGTTGCCGCACCACCGCGTCGAAGCCGCCCTTTTCGCCCATCCCGGCAAAGGCCGGGGGCAGCCGCCCGAGGTCCGCCGCCGTGGTGCCGCGCCGGATGTGCTCGTCCCGCTCCAGCAGCACCGTGCCGGTGTTATCCGCTACCGGCACGACCGACCGGTCGAACCGCCCCTCGTCCCAGGCGCGCGCCGCGCGGGCCTGGCTTTCCGCCGCATAGGCGTCCACATCGGCGCGGGAATGCCCCGAGACGGTCGCCAGCAGGTCCGCCGCCATCCCCAGCGGCGTGTGATGCGCCGCGTTGTTGAAGGCCGCGTCCGACCCGTTCGGCCCGCCGGTCCCGGCAATCGGGATCAGCGACATCATCTCGACCCCGCCCGCGACGATCAGGTCGGCCTGGCCCGCCATCACCCGCCCCGCCGCCGCATTCACCGCGTCCAGCCCCGAGGCGCAGAACCGGCTGACCGTCAGGCCCGGAATGCTCTCGGGCATCCCCGCCAGCAGCACCGCCGACCGCGCCATGTTTGCGCCCTGGTCGTTCACCCCGTCGCCAACGCCGAAGATCACGTCATCGGGCGCGGCCTGCGAAAACCCCGTGCGCTTATCAAGCGCCGTCAGCGCGAAGGCCGCCAGCTCCACCGGCGACAGCACATGCAGCGCGCCGTCGGGACGCCCCTTGCCGCGCGGGGTCCGCACGGCATCGAAGATGAATGCCTCGGTCAAGCCGGTCTCCTCCTGCCTGCCGGGGCCCATTTGCCCCGTGACGGCTTATTATTTAATTTGTTAAACTAGAGCGCAAGGTGATTCCGCCCGAGACGGCGATTTCCTGATAACGTCGACGGAGGAGCCCGACGCATGACCGACTACCCCGACCTGCCGATGAACCCGCCAGCCCTCGGGCTGGAGTTCGCCTTTCGCATCCGCCTGAGCCTCGGCATCCGGCAGAAGATCGGCCAGATCCCCTCGGGCGGCGTGCGCGGCTTCGTCTCGGCGGCAGGCGGCGTGATCGAGGGGCCGCTGCTCCAGGGCCGTGTCGTGCCGAACTCGGGCGGCGACTGGGCGCTCTACCGCCCCGACCACACGGTGCATTTCCACGCGCACTACATGCTCGAGGCCGCCGACGGCACCCAGATCTACATGCGCAACAACGGCTACCGACACGCCCCGCCGGATGTCGCGGCCAAGCAGGAGGCGCTGGTCGAGGTCGGCTTCGACGAATACTACATGCGTCTTGCGCCGACCTTCGACACGCCCGTCGGCCCGCACGACTGGCTGACCCGCCACGTCATCGTCGGCTGCGGCGAGCGCCACGCCGAGTATTCGGTGTTCCACTACTACGTTCTGCGCTGACCATGACGTAGACAGACTGGCGGCCGCTGCCCAGGCGGCCGCGCCGTCCGGGCCGGGAATGTCGGCACGCCCGGTTCACCGTGTCCCCGCTTTGCGGTTGGTCACTTCACCAGTTGTTGCACCAAAGCCGAGACCATGCGGGGCAGGTCGTACGGGAAGCGCGCCGTGATCAGGTTGCCATCGACGACGCAGGGCTCGTCCAGCACGATAGCGCCCGCGTTCGCGAGGTCCGGGTGAATGTTCCAGACCGCGGTGGCTCGCTTGCCCTTCAGGATGCCCGCGCTGACCATCACCCACTGACCGTGGCAGATCGCGCAGGTGGGTTTGCCCGAGGCCAGCATATCGCGCACGAAGGCCTGCGCATCCTGATCGGCGCGCAAGGCGTCAGGATTCCAGCAGCCACCCGGGTAGATGCAGGCGTCGTAGTCGGCGACCTTGGCGTCGTCCATGTAGCAGTCGATTGGCAGCCACCCCGCATTCTCCATGAGCCGAATCGCAAGGACATGGGTCTTCGTCAACGGCGGGAACCGCAAACCGAGTGTCGGATGGAATTCGCCGATACGCGGGGCAACCACGTGGACCGTGGCGCCATGTTCGCTCAGCCACTTCATGGCGCCGGTGATCTCTACCTCTTCGACACCATTGGTGCAGCAGATGGCGATTTTCTTGCCGCGCAAAAGCTCGGGATTCGATGGCGGGTCGAAAAGAAAATCGCGGAGTTCGCGGTTGAGTTCGCCGTCCGCCGTGACCAGAAGCTCGGTCGAGATGGATGGAACGGGCGACGGCGTCATGAAAGCCTGCGCACGCAACAGGGCGGCGGTTGCGGCCGAGTCGGGCTTGTGGTGTTTGTTCATCGAAATCCTCCCTCCGGATGACGTCTTCTAATCAGGTGTATCCGTGGTTGCCAACGCCCGTGATGCCTGTCTTGCTGTTGGCAACTTTCGAACTTCAAACAATCTTGGCGAGCGTCCATGACAAGACCTGTCATGTTGAGAGGCCCGCCAGGAACTATTCTCCCTGGCGCGCAGCGCAGCCCGGTATCGCGCCATCGCACGACCCCTGGCCGATGCAGCTTTGGCAAATCGGAAATATCACGAACAAGGGAATCCGTTCGCCGACGTCGCAATCCCGGCGATAGTCCCGCGAGAATCCGGGATGACATATCGAGGAATATCGGACCGAACGCGCCCGATGTCATCTCCGGCTCCGCGCTGGGCACCTCATCGGAATTTCTTCGCAATGTTTCATGACATCATTGCCGCCACTCACCCGAAATCAGGCCAGGCCAGGTGCCCGCAGCGATCCGGCGCAGCCACTCTCTCCCCCTTCGCAACCCGGGCATAGGTCAGCGACAACCTGCCGTCAGGTCATCCCCAACCTGTCACGCGGGCTTCACGAAGCTGTAGCAGTTTGCAAGAATCGCAAACCACCGTTTAAGGTTCCTCTCATTCAGGAGGACCGGGAGGAAGACATGACGATCAAGACGTTCACCGCAGCAACGGCTGCGGCCATTGCCATTGGCACCGCTGCCACGGCGCAGACGGAAATCCAGTTCTGGCACGCTTTCACCGGCCGCCTGGGCGAGCTGGTCGCCGCGCAGGTCGAGGGGTTCAACGCCTCGCAAGGCGACTACACCGTCACCGCCAGCCACAAGGGCAACTATTCCGAGACGCTGAACGCCGGCATCGCCGCCTTCCGCGCCAAGGAGCAGCCGCATATCCTGATGGTCTTCGAGGTCGGCACGGCCACGATGATGGCCGCCAAGGGTGCGATCAAGCCGGTCTACGAGGTGATGGCCGAATCCGGCGCGCCGTTCGACGCCGATGCCTACATCGGGTCGGTCAAGGGCTACTACACCTCGGCGGATGGCGAGATGCTGTCGCTGCCGTTCAACTCGTCGACCCCGGTGCTCTGGGTCAACAAGGACGCGCTGAGCGCGGCGGGGATCGACCCGGCCACCGACCTGTCGACCTGGGAGAAGGTCGGCGCGGTGCTGGACACGCTCAAGGCCTCGGGTCACGCCTGCCCGTTGACCACCGCCTGGCAAAGCTGGATCCACCTGGAAAACCTGTCGGCCTATCACAACGTGCCCTTCGCCACGAAGGACAATGGCTTCAGCGGCGTGGATACCGAACTGGCGTTCAACGCACCGCTTCAGGTCAAGCACATCCAGACGATGGGCGACTGGGCGAAGGACGGAAAGTTCGTCTACAAGGGCCGCCGCAACGAGGGCGGGGCGGATTTCCGCGCCGGCACCTGCGCGCTGTTCACCGAAAGCTCGGCCGGTTACGCGGGCATCAAGTCCGAGGCCAAGTTCGCCTTCGACGTGCGCCCGCTGCCCTATTGGGAAGGGGTCGAGGGCGCGCCGCAGAACACCA
>JAGRMS010000497.1 GCA_020441135.1 Pseudooceanicola sp. | reverse complement strand
TCACCGGCGTCGATCTGGTGGAATGGCAACTCCGGGTGGCCGCGGGCGAGACGCTGCCGAAACGGCAGGAAGAGTTGCAGATCGCTGGCCACGCCTTCGAGGCGCGGCTTTATGCCGAGGACGTGCCGAAAGGCTTCCTGCCCGCCACCGGCAGGCTGACGCACCTGGCCTTTCCGGCGGGTTGCCGGGCCGACAGCGGGGTGCGCGCGGGCGATGTCATCAGCCCCTGGTACGACCCGATGATCGCCAAGGTGATCGTTCACGGGCCCACCCGGGCGATTGCGCTCAAGCGGCTGTCGGCGGCGCTGAAGGGCACAGAGGTGGCCGGGACGGTGACGAACCTCGCCTTCCTTGGCGCCCTGGCCGGGCATGACGGCTTTGCCAGGGGCGACGTCGACACCGGCCTCATCGCGCGGGACATCGACACGCTGGTCGTTCCGCCCGCGCCAGGGGCCCGCCACATGGTTGCGGCGGCGATGGCGGTGGCCGACGCGCGGCAGGGCTGGGCGCAGGGCTTCACGCTCTGGGCTCCGCTCGAGCAAAGCGTGCATCTGACCTGGGGCGATGATCCGGTGAAGGCCGTGCTGTCGGCGGAAGGCCCTGACCGGCAGGTCTGGCGCATCGGCGACAACAGGGTGGTGGCCGAACGGCAGGACGGCGCATGGCGCGTCGACGGGCTGGCCCTGCCCCTGACGGCGCTGGCAAGCGGCACGGTGACGGTCTTCGACGCCTACGGCCTGGCCTTCGGCATCGTCGATCCGCTCGACCGGGCGGCGACGAAGGGCGGCGACCTGAACGTGATCGGCGCGCCGATGCCGGGGCTGGTCAAGGCGATCTTCGCCAGGGCGGGCCAGCGGGTGGCCGAGGGCGACCGGCTGGCGATCCTCGAGGCGATGAAGATGGAGCATTCGCTGCTCGCCGCCCGCGACGGCGTGGTGGCCGAGGTGCTGGCGCAGGCGGGCGCGCAGGTCGAGGCAGGAGCCGCGCTGGTGCGGCTGGAAACGGAGGAGTAGCGGCCATGGCCGGAGCGGTAGAGATCGTCGAAGTCGGCCCGCGCGACGGGTTGCAGAACGAACAGCGCGCGATCCCGGTGGCCGAGAAGATCGCCCTGGTCGATCTGCTCTCGCGCGCCGGGTTCAGCCGGATCGAATGCGCCAGTTTCGTCTCGCCGAAATGGGTGCCGCAGATGGCGGGCAGCGCCGAGGTGCTGGCCGGGATCAAGCGCGCGGCAGGCGTGCGCTATGCCGCGCTGACGCCGAACATGAAGGGCTACGAGGACGCGCTGGCGGCCAATGCCGACGAGATCGCCGTCTTCGCCTCGGCCAGCGAGGGGTTCTCGAAGGCCAATGTCAACGCCACCATCGACGAAACGCTGGAACGTTTCGCCCCGATCCTGAAGGCAGCCCGCCACATCGACCTGCCGGTGCGCGGCTATGTCTCCTGCGTGACGGATTGCCCTTATGACGGCCACGTCGATCCCGCCCAGGTGGCGAAGGTGGCCGACCGGCTGTTCGCCATGGGCTGCTACGAGATTTCGCTGGGGGATACGCTTGGCAAGGCGACCCCCGACAGCATCGCGCGCATGCTGCTGGCGGTGAAGGCGCAGGTGCCCGTCGGGCGGCTGGCGGGGCATTTCCACGACACCGGCGGCCGGGCGCTGGCCAATGTCGACGTGGCGCTGGCGCTTGGCGTGCGGGTGTTCGACTCGGCGGTCGGCGGGCTGGGCGGCTGCCCCTATGCCCCCGGCGCGGCGGGGAACGTCGCGACCGAGGCGCTGGCGGCGCACCTGGAGCGGCTGGGGTATCACACCGGGCTGGACATGGCGCTGGTGCGCGAGGCCGCCGCCATGGCCAAGGCAATGCGCGCCGCATGAGGCAGGCGCCAAAAGTTTTAAGAAAAACTTTTGGGAAAACTTTTCCTGAAAAGTTTTCCCCGCGAGGAGGAGAGGCATGTTCGAGACCCTGACGCTGGAGACGGATGCGCGCGGCGTGGCGACGCTGACGCTGACCCGTGTGGACAAGCACAACGCGATGTCGGCGCAGATGATCGCCGAACTGACACAGGCCGCGGCGCAGCTTGCCGCGTCAGAGGCCCGCGCGGTGATCCTGACCGGGGCGGGGGCAAGCTTCTGCGCCGGCGGCGACCTGGCCTGGATGCAGCAGCAGATGGCGGCTGACAGCGCGACCCGGCAGGCCGAGGCGCGCAAGCTGGCCGAGATGCTTCATGCCATGAACACCCTGCCGCAGCCGGTGATCGGGCGCATCCAGGGCAATGCCTTCGGCGGCGGGCTTGGGCTCGTCAGCATCTGCGACGTGGCGATCGGCGTCGAGGGTCTCAAGTTCGGCTTCACCGAGGCACGCCTGGGGCTGATCCCCGCCACCATCAGCCCCTATTGCCTGGCCCGCATGGGCGAGGCGATGGCGCGGCGGGTGTTCATGTCAGCGCGGCTGTTCGGCGCGCAGGAAGCGGTGACGCTGGGGCTGCTGGCGCGGGCCGTTTCCGCCGGCGATCTCGACGCGGCCGTCGAGGCCGAGGTCACGCCCTACCTGTCCTGCGCGCCCGGCGCGGTGGCGGCGTCCAAGCGGCTGGCGCGTTTCATGGGGCCGCGGATCGACAGGGACGTCATCGACCATTCGATCCGGGCGCTGGCCGCGCAATGGGAGACGGAAGAAGCCCGCGAGGGCGTGCGGGCCTTCTTCGCGAAGGAAAAGGCGCCCTGGATCGCCAGGTGACGCCACGCGCCGCAACGCGGCATGGCCGGTCGGCCAACGCGAAAAATCCGCGCCCCTGCCAATAGTTAACGAAATCCGGCAGGGCCTGCGGGATGGTGACGCAGATGCGAAATGCGCCGCGCCGACCGTTGACCCTCCCGGCAGGCGGGGCTAGACAGGCTCAGGTCAACATGCCACTGGACGGCGCGCGCGGACGACGCCTGCCGTGAAAGGAGCCACTCGTGGAAGAGATGTTGCGGGAATACCTTCCCATCCTCGTGTTTCTGGTGGTGGCCACGGGCCTCGGGATCGTGCTGATCCTCGCCGCCGTGGTGCTGGCGGTGCGCAACCCCGACCCCGAGAAGGTCAGCGCCTACGAATGCGGCTTCAACGCC
>JAGRMS010000496.1 GCA_020441135.1 Pseudooceanicola sp. | reverse complement strand
CGCAGGTGGTGGTGGCAGGGCGACAGGTCCGACCAGGTGTTGATCACCGCGATGACCGGCTTGCCCTCCCAGTCCTCCGGGTTCCAGCCCATCTGCATCGCGCGTGAACGGTGCCCCATGCTGCGCAGGTCGTCGGGCGCAAACCAGCGGGCGGAGCGGAGGTCTTCGGGTGTCTTGCGGGTCATCTGGCGTCCTTACGAAATCGGCTGGGCGAAGGTGAACATCACGAACAACAACAACCCCGCCAGCGCAAGCCCCAGCACCCAGGGCCACAGCCCGTAGCCGTTGATGTCGTCGTCGCTGTCGCGTCCGATCATGGTGTCACCTCAGTTGAGCAGTTCGGGCAGGAACAGGGCGATCTGCGGGAAGACCATCACCAGCACAAGGCCCAGGATTTGCAGGGCGATGAAGGGCATCACCGCGATGAAGATCTCCTGCAGGGTGATCTCCGGCGGGGCGACCGACTTCAGCCAGAAGCAGGCCGGGCCGAAGGGCGGCGACAGGAAGTATATCTGGATGTTCATCACGAAGAGGATGCCGAACCAGATCTTGGCCTGGTCCTCGGTCAGCCCAAGCTCGGGCGCCAGCGTCATCACCACCGGGGCGAAGACCGGGACGGTGATCAGCACGATGGCGATCCACTCCATGAAGGTGCCAAGCACCATCAGGATCAGCATCATCACGATCACCGTGCCCATCGCCGACAGCCCGAGGTCGAGGAAGAGCGAGCGCATGAACTCGCCGCCGCCGACCAGGTTGAAGATGCCGACAAAGCTGACCGCGCCCAGCACCAGCCAGATGATCGTGCCCACGGTGGTCATGGTGCCGAGCATCGAGGCCGACATGACGTCCCACTTGAAGCGGTTCCTGACACCGGCGACGACCATCGCCCCAACGCAGCCCACCGCCGCCGCTTCCGTCACCGAGGCGATGCCACCATAGATCGACCCCATCACCGCGCCGATCAGCAGAATGCAGAGGAACACGGCGATCATCCGTTCCCGCGACAACCTGCTCTCGGTGCCGGTCATTTTCGCCACCTCGGCGGCGGTGGGGGCGAGGGAGTGGTTCAGGTTCACCCGGATCAGCACGTAACCGGCGTAGAACACGGCGAGCATGATGCCCGGAATCGCCCCCGCCATGAACAGGTCGCCGATTCCGACCTCGGCCGACAGCCCGTAGACGATCATGATGATCGACGGCGGGATCAGCGTCGCCAGCGCGCCCGCGGCGCAGATCAGGCCGATGGTTAGGCGGCGGTCATAGCCAAGGCGCAACATCTGGGGCAGGGCGACCAGGCCCAGCATCACGATCTCGCCTCCCATGACGCCCGACATGGCGGCAAGGATCACGGCAACGACGGTCGTCTGCACCGCCACGCCGCCGCGCAGGTTGCCGGCGAAAATCGACATCGCGTCGAACAGATCCTCGGCGATCCCGGCCCGTTCCAGGATCGAGGCCATCAGGACGAAGAACGGCACCGCCACCAGCGAATAATGCTCCAGCAGCCCCACGGCATTCGACGACACCAGGAACAGCCCGCGCGGCCCGAAGAAGCCGACGGCCATGATGACCGAGACGATCAGCGTGACGATGCCCAGCGGCATCCCCGTCATCATCAGCGCAACCAGCAGCAGCACCATGATCAGCGAGATGGTGCCCAGGTCCATCTTGCGCAGTTGCAGCGCCTTGGACGGGTCCATCGCCTTACCGATCTCGCTGACCGCATCCGCGAAGACGGCGGCGATCTGGAAGTCGAAGACATGGGCCAGGAACCCGGCGACGAAATAGACGACGAAATATACGCCCACCGCTGCGACCAGCCAGCGCGCCCATTGCGAGACAAGGTGCCGCCGCAGGTTCATCACCAGCTGCCCGAGATAGAGGAACCCGCCCGTGACCATCAGCGACTTCATCAGCATCGGCAGGGGCGAGTTGAAGGCCGAACCCGATTTCTCGACCCGCATCACCGAGTCGTAGGCGCGGATCGTCGCATCGGCGAGCAGCATGTAGAGCGCGACGATCCCCACGATCATCGCGAACAGGTCCAGCCACCAGCGTTGCCGGGGCGAGGCCAGCGTATGGATCACCGTGATGGCGATGTGGCGCTGCTTCAGCGTGACATAGCCTGCCGAAAGCATCCAGGCGGCGGCGACCGTGACCATCACCGTCTCGAAGGCCCAATAGGTCGGGGCGTTCAGCACATAGCGCGAGAACACTTCGTACAGTGTTGCCAGGGCGGCGATCAGGTAGAAGGTCGAGACGGCAAGGCCCGAGATGTGGCTGATATGCTCCACGGGCGTGTAGGCGCTGCGGGGCAAGTCGGCGGCCTCGTGCAGCGGATCCTGTGCGCCGATCTCGACCTCGGTATCGGCAAGTGTTCTGTTCAGCGTCATCGCGGCGGTCCCTGCGGCAATCCCGGATCGTCGTGAGAGGCGCGGCCCCTTGCCGGGGCCGCGCGCGGGCGCTTAGAGCAGCCCGGCTTCCTTCATGAACTTGACGTGGCTTTCATAGACTTCCTTCGCCAGCGGGCTTTGCGCGGCAAAGTCGGCCCAGGCCTCTTGCGCAACCTTGCGGAAGGCGTCGCGCTCGGCCTGCGGCCAGTCGATTACCTCAAGCTCGCCCGCCGCTTTGTCGCGGGCGACCAGCTGCCGGTCGAGCCGGTCGAAATGCTGGCGAAGCCCGTTGTAGGCAGCCAGGTACCAGGTCTCCAGCGCGGCCTGTTCCGCCGGGGTCAGATCCTCCCAGACCGCCTGCCCGACGGTGAATTGCAGGATCGGGGTCGAGTGGATGCCGGGGAAGATCGGATACTTGGCGACCTTGTGCATCCCGTTGGCGTCGTTGTTGGCATAGGCCGAATTGTCGGCCGCGTCGATCACGCCCTTTTCCAGCGCCGAATAGGTCTCGGAACCGGACATGCTGACCGGCGCCGCGCCGACGCGCTTGAACACGTCTGCTGCCAGTCCCTCGGGCGAACGCACCTTGATGCCCTTGAAGTCCGCCACGCCGCGGATCGGAACCTTGGACACGAACGCCTCGCGCGCATAGGCGCCGCAGCCGACGACGTGGACACCCGGATAATGGGTGTCGAACAGCTTTTGCAGCATCTCCTTGCCGCCGCCCTGGGCGCAATAGGCCTGGATCTGGTCGGCGGAATCATAGCCCGCGATCAGGTCGCCCATGAGGGCAAAGGCAGGGTCGATGCCCGAGAAATAGTTGATCGAGGTCAGGTCGCCGTCGAGGATGCCGACGCCGATCGCCTCGGGTGTCTCGCGGCGCGGAACGACGGAGTCGATCGGCAGCAGTTCCACCGTCAGCGTGCCGCCGGTCATCGCTTCCAGCTTCGGCACCCACTCTTCGTTCAGGTAGGCCAGCGAAGCATGGCTCGCGTTGGACGAGGTCTGGATCTTCAGAACCCGGTCGGCGGCGGATACCGACAGCGCGGTGATTCCCAGCGCGGCGGCCGCCAGCACGGGCGTCAGATATTTTATTCTCATGGTTTTCCTCCCTCGTTGCTGTCCTGATGCCGCCCGGTTCTCCCTCGGCTGCGGCGCTTGACGGTTCGTCTGATATATTACTATATGAAGCACGTCAACGATGCCATGGCGAAGACTGTCCGTCGCCGTTAGAGTGTCAGCGGCAAGAGCAAGGAACAGGGATGGACAAGGCTCTCCACGTCACAGCCGATAACGAGACCCCCGGGACGGTTTCCGCTGCCCAGCGTGTCTACGACCGGCTGCGCGGGCAGATCATCGCGCTCGAGCTGCCACCCGGCGCAGTCCTGTCGCGAACCGAGCTGGTGGACCGTTTCGGTGTCAGTCAGACCCCGATCCGCGAGGCGCTGCAACGGCTCGAGGCCGAGGGGCTGGTGCGCATCTTCCCGCAATCGCGCACCGTCGTGCGCCGGATCGACGTGCGCCAGTTGTATGAAACGCATTTCTTCCGCGTCGCCGTGGAGTGCGAGGTGGTCCGCCGCCTGACCGCCGCGCCGCAGCCCGAGGTGGTCAGCCGAGCCCGCGCCATCCTGCAGATGCAGAAGGCGCTGGCGGGCGATCTCGCGCAGATGGACCTGTTCAACGACCTCGACCGCAATTTTCACCAGGCGCTCTACCGCGGCATGGGCGTCGGCGCGCTTCAGGAACTGGTGGCGTCGCGGCTGGGGCATCTGGCCCGCTGCCAGCGGCTGGAACTGCCGAAAGCGGGCAAGATGGAGAACATCGTCAACGCCCACGCGGCGATCCTCGACGCCATCGCCACGGGCAACCCCGAAGCAGCGGACGCGGCCATGCGCTTCCACCTCTCGGGCACCATCGGGCGCGTCGGCGACCTGCGGGCCGAGTGGCCCGACTACTTCACCGGCGACGCGCTGCCCTTCCCCTGATCGTTCCCGAAGGTCGGAATATTCCGCCGATCTGCCCGCTGCCCCTTGCGTCCGGCGTGCCGGCGATGCTTGATCGGGTCTGAACCGACGCCGGGCCGACAAGGCCCGTCGCAAGGCAAGGAGGCTCCATGCGCTATCACACGCCAACCACATTCGCCGACGCGGCGCGCGTCTCGGCCGGGGCAGGGGGCGTCACGCGCTTCCTCGCCGGCGGGACCGACGTGCTGGTCCAGCTGCGCGCCGGATCGGTGACGCCCGACGACCTGATCGACGTCAAGCACATCCCCGGCGTCCATGACATCACCCGCACCGCCGACGGCGGCTGGAAAATCGGCGTGGCCGTGCCCGGCATCGTCATGGGTCGCCATGAAGAGCTGTCCAGAGAATGGCCCGGCGTGGTCGAGGGGATGGAGCTGATCGGCTCCACCCAGGTACAGGGCCGCGCGACATTGACCGGCAACCTCTGCAACGGCTCGCCCGCCGCCGATGGCGTGCCGGCGCTGGTCGCCGCAGGGGCAACGGTGACGGTCACGGGCGAGAATGGCGAGCGCGAGGTGGCGGTGGCCGACATCCCCACCGGGCCGGGCAAGACCCAGCTGAAGAAGGGCGAGGTGATCTCGGCCATCACGATCCCCGCACGCGGCAAGAACAGCGCCGACGCCTACCTGCGCTTCATCCCGCGCACCGAGATGGACATCGCCGTGGTCGGCTGCGCTGTCAGCCTTACCGTCGAAGGCGAAAAGATCACCAAGGCCCGCGTCGCGCTGGGTGCGGTCGCGCCGACCGTGATCCTCGTCGACGCGGCGGCCAAGGCCATCGAGGGCACCACGCTCGACGACGCCGCGCTCGACAAGCTCGCGGCGGCGGCCAGCGCCGCCTGCAAGCCGATCGACGACCGGCGGGGCACCGTCGCCTTCCGCACCGATGTCGCGGGCGTGCTGGCCAAGCGCGCCGCCCGCATCGCCTATGACCGCGCCCGGGGGGCCAAGCAATGAGCAAGATCCACGTCACAACCACCGTCAACGGCGACGCGACCGAATTCCTCTGCGACCCGCGCGAGACGCTGCTCGACTGCCTGCGTAACCAGCTTGACCTGACCGGCGCCAAGGAAGGTTGCGGCACCGGCGATTGCGGCGCCTGCTCGGTCACGCTCGACGGCACGCTGGTCTGCTCCTGCCTCGTCCTCGGTGTCGAAGCGCAGGGCAAGAAAGTCGAGACCATCGAAGGCATGGCGAAGGCCGACGCGCTGCACCCGCTGCAACGCCAGTTCATCGAACACGCCGCGCTCCAGTGCGGCATCTGCACGC
>JAGRMS010000495.1 GCA_020441135.1 Pseudooceanicola sp. | reverse complement strand
CGGATGATGGCGTTGTGGCCCCAGTAGTTGCCCTCTTGCCCGCACCAGCGGGCCATGCCCTCGGCGAAGGCGGCGCCGTAGACGGTGTTGGCGAACTGCTGCATCCGGGCGAAGACCGACTGCGCGCCGATCAGCTGCGGAAAGCTCTGGATCAGCCCGGCGGCGGGGTCGGAGGCGAGCGCGTCGGTCAGGTTCAGGATCGCGCGACCGGTCATCAGGCTGTCGGCGTCAAGCACCAGCATGGCGTCATAGGCGCCGCCCCAGCGGGCGACCCAGTCGGCGATGTTGCCGACCTTGCGGTCGGTGTTCATCACCCGGCGGCGGTAGTAGAGTTCCAGCCCCGGGGAGAGGTTGGCGCGCAATGCCTCGACCATGCGCTGTTCCTGCGCGGCGAGGCCTTCGTCGCGGGTGTCGGAGAGGATGAATATGGCATAGCGATGCTCGCCGCCCCAGGAGCGGAGTTCTTCCAGCATCGAACGGGCATTGCCGAGGACGTACCACGGCACCTCGTTGTAGACCGGCATCAGCAGGGCCACGTCCATCGGGCGGATGGGCGCGGTGGCGCGGGGGGCGCGGCGGGTGAGGGACCAGAAGCCAAGGGCAACGGTGCTGACGGTGAAGCTGATCCAGAAGAAGTTGAAGCAGATCAGCGCGATCAGCAGCCCTTCGGGCAGGCTGATGCCCTGATCGCCGAACCAACCGAACATGATGAAGAGCAGGCCGACGGTGGCCGCCATCGCCGGGCTGAACGCGAGCGCGCGCCAGAGCGTCTGACCCTGTTCGGCCCGCGCGCCGGGGGCGGCGGCATCGCGGTAGACCGCGCCGAAGTCCTGCACCGGCATCAGACGCGGTGTCTCGGGCGGCATCACGAAGAGGTCGGTTGTCATCTGGTCCACCGGTAGAGCCAGACTTCGCTGGCAGGGGCGCCGTCCTTGCGCAGGGCGGCGCGCAACTCGGCAAACGCCGCATCCCCGGCGTCAAAGGTGAACGCGAGCCGCAGACCCCCGGTTTCCGGATTTTTCTGCAGCACAGCATCTTTTGTTTGCGCCTGCGGCGAGGACACGCTGATCTCGATCCCCTCGGGGTCGCCCGACAGCAGGTCGGACGACTCGAAGTCGATCGTCACCAGCCGCCCGCCGCCCTCGCGAGCACCCATGCGGGTGTTCAGCACGCGGGGCAGGCCGGTCGCCACCGGCGCGGCGGCGCACCAGGTGAGACGGTAGGCCACTTCGACGTTCTCGCCTGCCAGGATCGGGTCGCGGGGACGCCAATAGGCAACGATGTTGTCGTAGATCTCCTTGTCGGCCGGAATTTCCACCAGCGTCACCGACCCAGCACCCCAGTCGCCCTTCGGTTCGACCCAGACGCCAGGGCGCTGGTGGTAATGCGCTTCGAGATCGGCGTAGTCCGAGAGCTTGCGGGCGCGCTGCATCAGGCCGAAGCCGCGCGGCATCCGGTCGACGAATTGCGAGACCTGAAGCGTGCGGGGGTTGGCGAGCGGGCGCCAGATCACCTCGTCGGCGCCATTCCAGATCATCAGCCCGTCGCTGTCATGCACCGCCGGGCGGAAATCGTCGAAGCGGGTGCGGTTGGTTTCGTCGAAGAGGAACATGCTGGTGAGCGGCCCGAGGCCGACGTGGTCGAGATCGTTGCGGGGGAAGAGGGTCGCCTCGACTTCCATCACGCAGTCGGGGCCGGGGGCAATGTCGAAGCGATACGCCCCGGTGACGCTGGGGCTGTCGAGCAGGGCGTGGACGATGATGTTGCGCTCGCCCGGCGCCGGGGTTTCCAGCCAGAAGCGGATGAAGTCGGGAAACTCCTCGCCCATCGGGTCGCCGGTTCTCAGGGCGAGGCCGCGGGCCGACAGGCCGTAGGTGTGGCCATAACCGATGGCGCGGAAATAGCTGGCGCCCTGGAAGACGCAGAACTCGGACTTGCGGCCCGGTTCGGTCTGTTCGGTGCGCAGGCGCAGGCCTGCGAAGCCCAGGGTCTCGGAGACGGGCAGCGGCGGCACCAGGTCGGGCGCGTGGTCGAAATCGTCATAGCGGAATGGCACCGGGTGCGACATGCCGCCGGTGACGGTGTTCACCTGGATGGTGCGCGGGAAGTAGAGGCCGGGAGCGAAGAAATCGACGACGTAGGGCACGTTGGTTCCGGCCCAGAGCGCATGGTCCAGCTTGAAGCGGATTCCGCGATACTGGTCGTAGGTGAGGTCCAGCCATTCCTGCGGCACGGTCTCGCGCGGGGCATAGTCGCGCGCGGCCATGCCGCGGGCCATGTCGATGACCATCTGTCGGGCGAAGACGGTTCCCGCGCGTGCCAGCGAGGCCGCCTGAACCAATCCCAATGCCGACGACCCCACGAGAAACGCACGGCGCGACAGTCTCATTTTCTCTTGCTCCGCCAAGGCTGTGACTTGAACCAGCCTGCGATGTAGGCGACCGCCGTGATCATCGCAAAGCCCAACAGATTGACCACCAGATGATTGGCGGCATTTCGCCCCATCTGGTCGGCGAGGAAGCCCAGAACTTGGGCAAGCGCCATCGAGGCGACGAAGACGGCGAGCGATTGCTGGCCGACCTTGGTGATGACGGCGATCAGCAAGCGCACCCCGTTCCCGGCGGCGCCATCGGTCAGCGCGCGCAGCTGGCTGCCGCCGGGACCGGCGGCAGCCCAGGCGAGGTAGGCGAGCGACAGGAAGTGCAGGTAACGCAGGATCGCGAAATCGGTCTTGTCGCGAGGGCTGAAGTTCGCCGGGATGTCCTGATGATCCATCCAGCCCCAGATGTCCTTGATCCAGTCGCCAAGCGCAGGCGACAGCGCCTCGACCCAGTTCAGCACCTTCCACGACCCGAAGGGCGCGGAGAGGATCAGGAATGCGGCGGCGGTCCAGAGCAGGGCTTTGGATACGGGCGGCGCAGGGATCCAGCCGCGCATCAGGGCGAAACCCGTGAAGAACAAGAGCTGCCAGCCGAAGGGGTTGAAGAACCACTCACGCGTGGACCAGGGCTCGGCCGGGAGATGCAATGTGCCGACGTTTGCGGCGAGCCAGAGCGAGACGGAGAACAGGACCGCCGCGGCGAGGTGCATGCGCTGCAGGGCCATGACGAGGGGCATCATCGCCAGCACGACGAGATACATCGGCAGGACGTCGAAGTAGTTCGGCACATAGGTCAGGGTGAAGAGGCCCAGAAGCTGCTGTGCGGTCCTGTCGAAGAAGGGCTGGAGGTTCAGCTGGCCGACATAGGAGGTCTCGCCCGGCCACCAGGCGTCGATTGCAGCCATCGCCATGGCGGTGAAGAAGAAAAGCGCGATATGTGCCCAGTAGACCTGCCAGCAGCGATAGGCGACGCGGGCCGTGCCCATCAGCCAGCCGCGCTGGTTGAAGGCGCCGCCGAAGGCGATGGCCGATGCCATGCCCGAGCAGAAAACGAAGATCTCGGTGGCGTCCGAAAACCCGAAGCGTGCGGGGATCCAGAGCGCCCAGGGATCGTTCGGGATATGGGCGATCAGGATGATATACATCGCGATGCCGCGGAACACGTCGAGCCTCGGATCGCGTGCCGAGACCGGCGCGGAGGGCTTTGCCACCCGCGGCTCTGCAAAATCCATGCTGGGCGAAATTGTCACCATGTGTTCGGTCGATCCTGTCGTCACGTCACTCAGCCGGCACGCTGCGTCCGCCCGCACGTCCCCGCGCCGCCGCGATCAGGTCGCGACGGCGGGCGGCAAAGCCGTCATCCGGCCCGGACCGCAGGGTCTTGCGTTCGTTGAGGAATCGCTCGGCGTCGTCCAGATATCCGGCGCGCAATGCGGCGTCGATGGTCAGCCGTGCGAACACATCGCGCTGCGCATGGCTGCCCCCCGCTTTCTGCATGGCATCCTGCGCGCGCGCCAGATGGTGAAAGGCCTCGCCGTTGCTCCCTTCGGAAAAAGCCACCAGACCGCAGGCGGCATCCCGCCCCGGATGCGCCATTCGCGCGCGGGTCTCGTCGGTGGCGCGGTCGGCGTCGCGGTGGATGCGGGCAAGCAGGTCGCTTGATTCGCCGCGCTGGCCGCCGGTGAGAGCCAGCAGGTAGTGCAGGTCGGCGAAGATCAGGCAGCCGTCATCGGTGCGGCGCGCGCAGAGGTCGGCGAGTTCCTCCCAGCGGTCGCCGACCGGCACGCCCTCGAGCTCAAGCCGGGTCAGCAGCGAGGTGGCGTTGGCGATGTCACGGTAGTCGTCGGTGCGGTCCTTGCGGATGTGGTCGTCGTAAAGCGCCAGCACGGTCTCGATCTCGCCCAGGTCGAGGTGGAGCAGCGCCTTGTGCCACCAGACGTGATACGAGAAGTTGTTGCAATGCGCCCAGGCGGCCTCGCGCCCGGCCAGCCAGTCCACCCCTTGCCGCGACCGGCCCGTCATGTCGTAGACATGGGCGACGGCGTGCAGGCCCCAGGCATCGTCCGGCGCGGTCCAGAGCGCCTGACGGCCGGCAGTCTCGGCGCGGGCATAGTCGCCAGTTTCCTCCAGCGCGAAGGCGTGGCAGCCGAGCAGGTAGCCCCGGGCGGGGTGGTCGGGAGTCCATTGCGGCAGCAGCCGTTCGACCGATGCGCGCATCCCGCGCGCGTCGCCCAGCAGAAAGCGGATCGCCTGCGAGAGCTTCATTGCGAGGGCGTCGTCGGGGGTGGAAGTTAGCGCGGTTTCCAGTTCGGCGATGGCGCGGCTGGGTGCGCCGTCCAGCCAATGCGCAAGCGCGGCGACATAGTGGGCTTCGCGCTGAGTCGCGTCGCCCATTCGCGCCGCCGCCAGTGCCCCGGCGGCGGCGGCATACAGCTCGCGGCGGCCCAGCAGCAGCATGAAAAGGCCCTTGGCGGCATGGCCGAGGGCGAAGTCGGGTTCGGCCTCCAGAACGGCAGCCAGATGTGTCGGCGTGTTGGCGGCATGCGACAGCACCCCGCGCTGGACGGCGGTCCAGTCGGCCATCGCGCGGGTGCTGGCCAGGCTGGTCTCCAGCCCGAACTGGTCGTGTGTCATGCGGTGTCCCATCCGTCGAAGTTGGCGTAATTGCCGTGTTGACAGGAAGTGTAACCGCCGGTTTCGCCGTGCAGGATGCCGCTCGCGCATTGGTGAAATGCCGTGTGCGGGTGCGTGCCGCGAACGGGCGGATTTCCGCGATGAGGGCGGGGAATGTTTCAATTTGCGGGCGGCTTCGGGCGCCTGAACGAAACATTTCATCTCTCAGAATGAAAAAGGGCGCGCCGTGGCGCGCCCATTCCAGTCCGTTGGAAGGTAGGATCAGCCGAAGACCTTGGTCAGCGCCTTGTCCACCGCGGCGGTGATTTGGTCGATGTCGTCGTTCGTGGCGATCAGCGCGGGCGAGAAGCAGAGCGTGTTGTTGTAGCCCGGGACCGAGCGGTTGGTGACGCCGATGATCACTCCCTGCGCGCCGCATTCCGCGACCACCGCCGCCGCCTGCTTTTCGTCGACCGGCTGGCGGGTCTGGCGGTCGGCCACCAGTTCGGCGCCGAGGAACAGGCCCTTGCCGCGCACCTCGCCGATGACGCGGTGCTTGTCCATCAGTTCGGACAGGTTCTCCATCATCCGCGCGCCCATCTTCGTGGTGTTGTCGAGCAGGCCCTCTTCCTCAATGATCGCGAGATTTTCGAGCGCCGCCGCGGGACCAGCGGTGCAGCCGCCGAAAGTCGAGATGTCGCGGAAGTAGTTCAGCGGATCGCTGGCGTTGTCCTTGAACGGGTCGAACATGTCCTCAGTCGTCACCAGGCAGGCAATGGCGGCATAGCCTGAGGCGACGCCCTTGGCCATCGTCACCATGTCGGGCTTCACGCCGTAGTGCTGGTAGCCGAACCAGGTGCCGGTGCGGCC
>JAGRMS010000494.1 GCA_020441135.1 Pseudooceanicola sp. | reverse complement strand
GCACCAGACCTCGGAACTCTGGATGCGGCTGGCGATCCACGAACTGTCGGCCGCCCGCGCCGCGCTGGGCGAGACCGACGTGCGCCCCGCCTTCAAGATGCTGGCGCGGGTCAGCCGCATCTTCGAGCAGCTGAACAGCGCCTGGGAGGTGCTGCGCACCATGACCCCCAGCGACTACACCACCTTCCGCACCTCGCTGGGGCAGTCCTCGGGGTTCCAGTCGCATCAATACCGCCAGATCGAGTTCCTGCTTGGCAACCGCAACGGAGCGATGCTGAGGCCCCACGCCCACCGCCCCGCGACGCTGGCGCTGTTGCAGGCGGAACTTGCGCGTCCGTCGATCTACGACGTGGCCCTGCGCGCGCTGAACGCGGCGATCCCGCTGCCTGCGGCGGTACTGGAACGCGACAAGGCGACGACCCATACCGAAAGCGAGGCGGTGGCGGCGGCCTGGACCGAGGTCTACCGCGCGCCGCAGAAATACTGGACGCTCTACGAACTGGCGGAAAAGCTGGTGGATCTCGAAGACTACTTCCGCCGCTGGCGGTTCAATCATGTCACCACGGTAGAGCGCGTGATCGGCTTCAAGCGCGGCACCGGCGGGACCGGCGGCGTGAGCTACCTCAAGCGGATGCTCGAGGTGGAGCTGTTCCCCGAGTTGTGGCACCTGCGGACGGGGTTGTAACGGGCCGGCGGGGCAAGCCCCGCCCTACGCCGGAGGACAGGCCGCGCATCGACGGGCCGCGGTCCGGCGATGCCCGCCACTGTCTCGCCCTTGGAACAGCTTAGAGCAATGCCATCAATTCCGCATGGCGCGCCGTGAATGCCGCCCGCACCTCGACCGGAGGGCGCAGCAAGAGCTTCAGACCGCCGACTACCCCCGCGTCCGGCTTGCCGAACAACCGGTCGGCCTCGGACGGCGAGAACCCGGCCAGCTCCACCGCCTCCATCCACGCGCTGACCCGATCCGCCTTCTTGATCTGCTTCTTCACCGGCGCCGGCAGTACCGCCGGCAGCCCGAACCGGATATGCACCGCCGCCGTCAGCCGTTCGTCCAGCGCGCCGTAACCCGGCCCCACCGCCGCCTTCACCGNNGCGAGATCATGTCGCCGATCACATACTCCGGCGCGTCATGCAGCAGCGCCGCCAGTTGCCAGCGCACCGGCGGATTGGCCCAGATCCGGGTGAACAGCGTCTCGACCAGAAGCGAATGCTCGGCCACCGAATAGGCGAAGTCGCCCCGCGTCTGGCCGTTCCAGCGCGCCACGAAGGCCAGCCCGTGGGCGATATCCCCGATCTCGATATCCACCGGGGTCGGGTCCAGCAGGTCGAGCCTGCGCCCCGACAGCATCCGCTGCCATGCCCGCGCCTGTGCTGCCATGCTCTGCCTCCGCCGTGCCGCGCCGCCTGTATGTCGCGGATTGCCGCGCCCGGCACAAGACGGCCCGCATTGCGCCAAGGGGGCGGGAATGCTAGACGCGCCGCCAAACCAAAGGAGATTTGCCCGTGAGCCAGGATTTCGTCGTCAAGGATATCAACCTCGCCGATTTCGGCCGCAAGGAGCTGGACATCGCCGAAACCGAGATGCCCGG
>JAGRMS010000493.1 GCA_020441135.1 Pseudooceanicola sp. | reverse complement strand
AGCATCTGGTGGCCGAGGCAGATCCCGAAAACCGGGATTCCCGTGGTGTCGAGCACCTGTTTGATCATCGGCACTGCATAGGTGCCAGTGGCCGCCGGATCGCCCGGACCGTTGGACAGGAACAACCCGTCGGGCTGGTGCGCCAACACCTCTTCCGCCGTGGCCGAGGCTGGCAGCACCGTGACGTCGCAGCCGACCGACGAAAGGCAACGCAGGATGTTGCGCTTGGCGCCATAGTCCACCGCGACCACTTTGAACTTCGGTTGCTCCTGCGCGCCGAACCCCTGCGGCCAAGCCCAGCGCGTCTCGTTCCAGCGATAGGACTGCGCGCAGGTCACGTCCTTGGCGAGGTCCATCCCCTCCAGTCCCGGAAACGCCCGCGCGGCGGCGACCAGCGATTCGAGGTCGAAACGCCCCTCTGGGTCATGCACCAGTGCCACGTTCGGCGCGCCCTGTTGCCGGATCGCCCGGGTCAGCCGCCTGGTGTCGATGCCGCCGATGGCGATGCGCCCGCGCCGCTCCAGCCAGCCCTGCAACGCCTCGGCGCTGCGCCAGTTGCTGGGCGCGGTCGGATCCCACTTGACGACCATGCCCGCCGCCACCGGCTCTGCCGTCTCGTCGTCTTCAGGGTTCACCCCGACGTTGCCGACATGAGGGAAGGTAAAGGTGACGATCTGCCCGGCATAGGNAGGGATCGGTCATGATCTCCTGATACCCGGTCATCGCGGTGTTGAAGCACAGTTCCGCCACTGTCTGGCCGGTCGCGCCGAAGCCCTGACCGTAGAAGATCGTGCCATCGGCGAGGGCAAGGCAGGCCGTCGGGCGTGCGGGGGCAAGCGCGGGCATGGGCGGTGTCTCCGTTCAGGACGTGTAAGGCAAATTGGCGGATATCTAGAAGTGTGGCGCGGCGGGGTCAACCCGACTCGCCCGCGGGCTGACGTTGCGCAAGGGCAGTTGCCCGATGGACGCGCAGGCGTTAATCTCCGGGGCTTGGACGATCCATGGGGATGGAACGGGAAATGGAAATGCGCGAACGGGTCAACACGGCCCTCAAGCAGGCGATGCGCGACAAGGCCACCGTGCGCCTGTCGACGCTGCGCCTGATCAATGCGGCAATCAAGGACCAGGACATTGCCGCCCGAGGCGAGACCGGCGACGACAGCGGCGTGGACGACACGCAGGTACTGGCGATCCTTGGCAAGATGACCCGCCAACGCCAGGAAAGCGCGCGGGTCTACGAAGAGGGCGGACGCCTTGACCTGGCCGAGCGCGAGATGGAAGAGATCGGCGTCATCGCCGAATTCTTGCCGCGTCAGCTTGACGAGGGCGAGACCGAGGCCGCGGTGGATGCCGCCGTCAGCGCCACCGGCGCGACCTCGATCCGCGATATGGGCAAGGTGATGGCGGAACTGAAGGCGCGCCACACCGGGCAGCTTGACCTTGCCCGCCTGGGGCCGCTGGTGAAGAACCGTCTCTGCGCAGGCTGAGCGCGGCGCGCTTTCCCCTTGGCTTCCCTGCCGCTCCGCGCCAAGGTCGCGCGGCAGGAGAATTCAAATGACACAGGAACAGCTCTGGCGCCTCAGCGCCGCCGAAACCGCCCGCCGCACCAGCGCGGGCGAGATAACAGCCGAGGCCAGCGTCGGTGCGGCCATCGCCCGCATGAACGCGGTCAACCCCGCCCTGAACGCCGTGGTCGTCGACCTGTCGGCGCAGGCGATGGAACAGGCCCGCGCGCTCGACAAGGCGCGCGCGGCAGGGCAGCCGACGGGGCCGCTGCATGGCGTGCCGGTGACGATCAAGATCAACGTCG
>JAGRMS010000070.1 GCA_020441135.1 Pseudooceanicola sp. | reverse complement strand
CCATCGTGCCCGACAGCGAGTGCAGCACGCCGACCTTGATGGTGTCCTGCGCCCAGGCCGGCAGGGCCAGCGCGCCCAGCGCGAGGCCCGCGGCAAGGGCGGATTTGAATACGGTCATGGTATCCCTCCAGGCGGGGGGCAAGGCCAAGCCGGACCTTGCAACGCAAGGCGCTTCGCTCTACCTGATCCCCCGCAACATGTTTGTTGCAACCCGTGTGGCGTCTCGCCCGATGTCCAGTCTCGCGGGACGTCACACACCCCCTTTTGTTGTCTCATGCCTTGCGGCACGACGGCGGGCATCCATATCCATGCGCCCCCGCTGCGATGCGGCAACCGGGATGTGACGAATTTTCCGCATATCGCGCCACGTCGCTCAATTTTTGCGCAAATGCCCGGGAAACGCCCTTTTTCGCGGCGCATTCGGCGCGGATTTCAGCGATTTGCGCAATTCGGGGATGAAATCGGCGCGGCCTCCGGTCCAGAACTGAATCATCTGGAAGAGGACGCCGCCATTACCTTTGCCGCCCCCATCGCCCCGGTGACAGCCGGGCCGCGCCAGCCCCGCGCCATCGGCCGTGCGCGCGTTACCGCCCGCCTGCGTGCGGGAAGGTCGGTGCTGGGCGAGCTCTACCAGCAGGGCGCGTCCAAGGTGCTGCTCCCCCGCACCGGCGGATCGGCGCTTACCGCTGTCACGCTGAACACCGCCGGCGGCATGACCGGCGGCGACAGCTTCCAGATCGCCGCCCGCGCCGAAACGGGCGCGCACCTTGTCGTCACCACCCAGGCTGCCGAACGCGTCTACCGCGCGCAAGACAACGAGACCGCCGCGCTCACCTGCCACCTGACCGTTCAGGACAACGCCCGCCTTGACTGGCTGCCGCAGGAAACCATCCTCTTCGACCGCTGCGCCCTGACTCGCCGCCTGACTGCCGATCTTGGCGCGAATGCTGCCTTCCTGATGGTCGAACCGCTGATCTTCGGTCGCGCCGCCATGGGCGAGACGCTGACCGCCGGCGCCTTCCGGGAACGTATCGAGGTCCGCCGCCAGGGCGCGCTGGTCTTCGCCGACGCCACCCGCCTGACCGGGGACATCCAGAAACAACTCGACCACCCCGCAACCGCGGGCGGCGCGCGGGCGATGGCCTCGCTGCTCTACGTCGCCGCCAACGCCGAAACGCACCTGAACGCCTTGCGCAGCCTGCTCCCGGCAACCGCAGGCGCCAGCCTGATCCGCGACGGCGTTCTCTTCGCCCGGATCCTCGCTCCCGACGGCTATACCCTCCGCCAAAGCCTGCTGCCCGCGATCACGCGGCTGTCGGGCGCGCCCCTTCCCCGAACCTGGATGCTCTGATGCAACTGACCCCCCGAGAAAAAGACAAGCTGCTGGTCGCCATGGCCGCCGAGGTCGCCCGCAGGCGCCTCGCCCGTGGCGTCAGGCTGAACTACCCCGAGGCCGTCGCCCTCATCACCGACGCCGTGGTCGAAGGCGCCCGCGACGGGCGTTCCGTGGCCGAGATGATGGAGGCCGGGGCCCAGGTCATTACCCGCGACCAGTGCATGGAGGGCATCCCCGAGATGATCCACGACGTGCAGGTCGAGGCCACCTTCCCGGACGGCACCAAGCTCGTCA
>JAGRMS010000492.1 GCA_020441135.1 Pseudooceanicola sp. | reverse complement strand
GTGCTGGCGGGCGGCGGCGATCCGACGCTGACCTCGGACGACCTCGCCGCGCTGGCGCAGCAGCTCAAGGCCAAGGGTCTGCGCGAGGTGCGCGGCAACTTCCTCGTCTTCGACGGCGCCCTTCCCTTCACCTTCAGCATCGACCGCGAGCAGCCCGAGCAACTCGGCTACAGCCCCGCCCTGTCGGGCATCGCGCTGAACTACAACCGCGTCTACTTCGAATGGAAGCGCGCCGGAAAGGGCTATGCCGTCTCGATGGACGCCCGCACCGAACGCTACCGCCCCGAGGTCGCGATGGCCGAGATGCGCCTGTCCGACCGGGTCGGGCCGGTCTACAGCTACGCCGACCGGGGCGGCCGCGACCTCTGGACCGTCTCCTCCCGCGCGCTCGGCAAGGACGGCGGACGCTGGCTGCCGGTCCGAAAGCCCGCCGAATACGCCGGCGACGTGTTCCGCACTCTGACCCGCGCCCACGGCATCGTGCTGAAGGAGGCCCGCGTGGTGCGCGCGCAGCCGGGCGGCACGGTGCTGGCCGAGAAGGCCAGCGAACCCCTGCCCGAGATCCTGCGCGACATGCTGAAGTGGTCGAACAACCTGACCGCCGAGATGGTCGGCCAGACCGCCACCGCCGCCCGCGAGGGCCGCCCGCCCGCCTCGCTGAAAGCCTCGGCCGAGGCGATGAGCCACTGGGGCGCCCAGCGCTACGGCATGGGCCGCACGATGATGCGCGACCACTCGGGCCTGTCGGACCAGTCACGGATGAGCGCGGCGGACCTGCTGCGCGCCCTGGTCGCCGCCCACCGCGAGGGCACGCTGCGCCCGCTGCTGAAACCCATCGCGGTGCGCGATACCAAGGGCCGGGTGGTCAAGAAGGCCGAGATCAGCGTCGACGCCAAGACCGGCACGCTGAACTACGTCTCGGGCCTCGGCGGCTTCATGACCGCGGCGGACGGCACCGATCTCGCCTTCGTCATCTTCTCCGCCGACCCCGCCGCCCGCAACCGGATGAGCCGCGCCGACCGCGAAGGCTCCTCCGCCACCCGCCACTGGAACGGCCGCGCCAAGATGCTCCAGCAAAAGCTCATCGCCCGCTGGGGCACGCTTTACGGGTCGTGACCCCAACTTCCACTTGCTCCAAAGATCCTCGCGCGATGCGCAACGCGCCACAGGCGCGTCCGGCAACGGCCCCGCTCCCGAACCGCGCCCGGATCACGCGTAGGGCGAGGTTCACCCCGCCGGCCCGCCGGATGACGTGTAGGGCGGGGTTCACCCCGCCGGCCCCCGGATCACGCGTAGGGCGGGGTTCACCCCGCCGGCCCCTAGTTCCTCCCCAACAGCTTCAGCAGCCCCTTCTTCACCTCGTCCTCGACCTTGTCCTTCACCGCCTCTTCCGCCTCGGCGCGCGTGTCCACCGGCACGCCCAGCTTCTCCGACAGCTTCTCCTTCGCTTTCGCCTTCGCCTCGGCCTCCAGCTTCTCCAGCTTGACGTCGGCCTTCGCCTTCAGCACGCCCTCCAGGTCCGGCAGGATGCGCGGATTGGCCCAGGGGCCCTTTATCAGGATCGGCACCGCCAGCCCCTGCCCGCCCCGCGCCCGCAGCGCCACCGGCGTGAAGAGATAGTCGATGTCCCGCGCGCCCAGCCCGACACGCCCCTTGCCGTCGGCGCGATAGTTCTTCAGCAGCAGCGCTAGGTCTTCGTTCACCAGGTTGCCCTCCGCCATCGTGAAGGTCGCGTTCAGGCTGTCGAACACCGTCGTTCCGCCGCTGCCCTGCCCCGAGGTCATCAGCGCGTCGAGGTCGATGCCCGCGATCCTGCCCTGCCCCATGCCGATCCCGCCCTTGCCCGACAAGGACCGCATGATCGCCGCCTCGCTCGCCCCTACGCCGAGGAACTCCACCGAGGCATCCGCCTTGCCCGAAAACCGCTCGACACCGCCAAGGTCGCGCAACACCTGCTGCATCTCGACCCCGCTTGCCGTCAGCTTGCCGCCCACAGACAGCCCGTTGCGGTTGTTGGCCACCAGCTGCCCCGCCAGCTGGCCGCCAAAGGCGTCGAGCCGGGCGAAGTCCGCCACCGCGCGGGCCCTGTCCACCGTGACGATCACCTCGGTGCGCCCCAGTTGCGTCGCCGGGGTCCGGATGCTGTCGGCGGTCAGCCCGATGTTGCCGTCGAACAGCGCCAGCGCGCTGGCGTCGATGGGGTCGTCGGACCAGCCCGAGCCACTGGCCCTGCCCGATCCGCCGCTCCCAGCCGAAGCCGCCCCCCCCAGGGTCGAGAAATCCAGCGCCCCCGCCTGCAACCGCGCCGCGATGCGCGGCTTGCCGTCCAGCGCCAGCTCTGCCGCGCCGGTCAGGCGGTTCCGGTCCAGCACCAGCACCATGTCCCGCAGCGACAGCCGGCCGTCCGGTGTGTAATTCGCCTGCACCGACAGATCGGCGGACCGGCCCGCGCCTTGCGGAAGATCGACCCGCAGGCCCGCAACCGCCAGCATCCGCGCCGTGTCTGTCGCCTTGACCAGCAGATTGCCGGAGGCCGCGCCAGCCGCGTCGGCCCGACCGTCAAAAGCCACCGTGCCCCCGGGCAGCCGGGCGTTCACGGCAACCGGCGCGCTGTCGCCCTTCAGGAACGCCGCAAAATCCCCGACCTGCGCCTTTGCCTCGATCCCCGCCAGGGTCACGGAAATGTCCGCAGCGCCCGCCGGATCCGGCCAGTCCACCGTCAGGTCAAGACCGCCGACCGTAACCGGCGCCGCCCCGGCATCGACCCATTCCACCCGCGCATTGCGCAGTGACAGCCGCTCCAGCGTCACCTCGCGCGACGACCCCGCCGCGCCGCCGCTGCTTGCGCCTTCCGCTGCCGTCGGGGTCGAAAACTCCCAGTTCCCGCGCCCCGCCCGATCGCGCGCCAGCCGCAGCACCGCGCCATCGGCCGCGATCTCCTGCACCCGGATCGCCCCGGCCAGAAGGTCCGGGGCCGAAAGACCAACCGACAGGCTCTCCGCCGCCAGCATCGGCGCGGCCCCGGCCCAATCGGCATTGGCCACCCGAACCGGCCCGGTGTGCACCCCCAGCACCGGCCATAGCGAAAAGCGCACCTCGCCGCCGATGCTGACCGCCCGCCCCGTCTGTTTCGAAATCTGCTCTGCCGCCAGCCCTGCGATCTTCTCGCCCGGCAGCAGCATCACCCCCGCCACCGCCAGCACGAGAACGGCCATCAGGGCCCCGGCCAACCGGACTATCCAGCGCATGATCCTGCTCCGCCTGCTTTTTGTGCGCAGGATACCGCCGCCAGCCCTTTTTCGCAAAGCCTTTGCGCCCGCCCCCGCGCGGGTGTAACAGCGCGCGCATGACCGCGAACCCACCCAACCTGCGCCCCGACCTGGCCCCCAAGGCCCGGCTCTCGGACGCCCCCCGCCCCGGCCAGCCGACCATCGGCATGGTCTCGCTCGGCTGTCCCAAGGCGCTGGT
>JAGRMS010000491.1 GCA_020441135.1 Pseudooceanicola sp. | reverse complement strand
GATGCCGTCGATCTCGAACCCCTGGTCCTCGGCGAAGTCGTAGATGTGGTCGATCACAGGCCCGAATTCGTCCACCGCCGTCATCGAATAGGCCTGACGCGCCGCCGCCGGGCGGCCCGAGCGGCCCATCATCGGCTCGATCCCCTTGGCCGGGTCGATGTTGCGCGCGACGAGGTAGAACTCCATCTCGGGCGCGACCACCGGCTTCCAGCCCTGGTCCTTGTAGAGCTGCACCACCCGCTTCAGCACGTTCCGGGGCGAGCAGGGCACCGGGTTGCCCTTGCGGTCGTAGGCGTCGTGGATCACCTGGATCGTGGTGTCCCCGGTCCAGGGCGCGGCGCTGGCCGTGCTCATGTCGGGGCGCAGGATCATGTCCTTTTCGATGAAGCCCTCGTCGCCCGCCGCTTCGGCCCATTCACCGGTGATGGTCTGGTAGAAGATGCTGTCGGGCAGGTGGAAATACTGCTGGCGCGCGAATTTCGACGCGGGCACCGCCTTGCCCCGGGCGATGCCGGGCAGGTCCGAGATCACGCATTCGACCTCGTCCAGCCGTTTCTCGTGCAGGAAGCTGCGCGCCGCCTCGGGCAGGGCGTCGATCCAGTCGGCCATCATGCCCTCGCTTTCCGGAAGAAATCCGCCATCGCGCGCGCAAATTCGTCGTTGTCGACGGGGACGTTCAGGTTCGCCGTCGCCGCCGCCAGTTGCGCATCGGGCACCACGCCCTTGCCGCGCGTGCGGATCAGCCCGCCGATGAAGTCGTTGCCGTATTCGGGGTGCGGCTGCACCGTCCAGATGGTGTCGCCATAGGCGAGGATCGCATTCTCGCAGAAGGCGCTGGACGCCAGCACCCGCGCGCCCTCGGGGCGCTGCACCACCTGGTCCTGGTGCCAGGCGTTCAGGGTCACGGTCTTGCCGCCCATGTCGTATTCGGTCGGGCCGACCGACCAGCCGCCCTTGAACTTTTCCACCTTGCCGCCCAGCGCCTGGGCGATGATCTGGTGGCCGAAGCAGACGCCGATCAGGGGCAGCCCCTTCGCGTGGATCTCGCGGATCAGCGCTTCGAGCGGCGGGATCCAGGCGTGGTCCTCGTAGGCGCCATGGCGCGAGCCGGTGATGAGCCAGCCGTCGCAGTCATCGGCCCCCGCCGGAAACTGCCCGTCCACCACCGCGTAAGAGGCAAAGTCGAAGTCGCCCGCCCCCAGCATCTGCTGGAAGATGCGGTCATAGTCTCCGAACTCGCCCAACAGCTCGTCAGGCGCGTGTCCGGTCTGCAGAATGCCGATTTTCATGAGTCACACTGAAATATGATCAAATTCCAGCCTACCCGAGCCCGCGCGTTGCGGCAAGGGGGGCCGGATGACCCGGCCCCCGCAGGCGATCACTTGGCCCACTTCACCACGGTCAGGTCCACCGCCGCCGTGGGGGCGTTGACCCAGAGGCCCTCGATCCCCGCCTTGGCGACCGACAGCGCGGCCAGCTGGAACAGGTAGCCGTTGACGTAGTCCTTGGCGATGGTTTCCTGCGCCTGCTTCAGCATCGCGCTCCGCTTGGCCGGGTCGGTGGTCCGGTTCAGCTCGGCCATCAGATCCTGGAAGGCCTTGTTGTCATACTGGAAGTAATAGTCGGGCCGGGCATAGATGCCGATGTCCATCGGTTCGGTGTGGCTGACGATGGTCAGGCCGAAGTCCTTGCCGCGGAACACGGTTTCCAGCCACTGCGCCCATTCGACGTTGACGATCTCGGCCTTGATGCCGACGGCGGCCAGCTGCGCCGCAATGATCTCGCCCCCGCGCCGCGCATAGGACGGTGGCGGCAGGTGCAGCGTGGTCGAGAAGCCATCGGCCATCCCGGCCTCGGCCAGCAGGGCCTTGGACTTCTCAGGGTCGTAGTTCGACAGCGCCGTCAGATCCTCGTAATCCGGGTTATGCGGCGCGAAATGGGTGCCGATAGGCGTGCCATAGCCGAACATCGCCCCGTCGATGATCGCCTGCCGGTCGATGGCATGGGCCACCGCCTCGCGCACCTTCACGTTGTCGAAGGGTGGCCGTTTGTTGTTCATGGCGAGGATGGTTTCCCCCTCGGTCGAGCCAACCAGCACCTGGAAACGCGGGTCGGATTCGAACTGCGGCAGGTTCTCCGGTGCCGGGAAGCCCGAGAAGACGTCGACATCCTCGGCCATCATTGCCGCGAAGGCGGCGGTGGGGTCCGAGATGAACTTGAACGTCGCCTTTTCCAGCGCGGGTGCGGCGCCCCAGTAGTCGGCGTTGCGTTCCAGCTCGATCTTGTCGCCCTGGGTCCAGCTGACGAACTTGAAGGCGCCGGTGCCGACGGGGTTGGTCTTGATGTTCTCGATGCTTTCCGGCGCGACGATCACCGCGTCGCCCCAG
>JAGRMS010000069.1:662-3175 GCA_020441135.1 Pseudooceanicola sp. | reverse complement strand
AGACCGGGCGGATGGAGCGCGTGCCTTTCCTGCTGTTCGGGCGTGCGTTCTGGGACAAGGTGATCAACTGGCAGGCGCTGGCCGAGGCCGGCACGATCTCGGACGAAGACCTTGGCCTGTTCCGATATGTCGATACCGCCGCGGAGGCCGTCGGCATCATCGAGAACTGGCAACCCGAGCCGCCGCGCCAGCATATTCCCGGGCGCTGACGATACAGCAATAAGGGCCGCAGTTGCGACGCAAGCGAAAAGCCCTTACGCAGGGTCCGGCGGTTTGTACCGCCGGAATATCAAGTGCTTGTGAAAGAATTCGGAATGACAAAGTCCATCATCAAATCCATGACCGCGGAACCGCTGGTCTACGCCGATGTCTTCGCCTTCGCCACCAAGGGATTCTACTTCTTCGACGCCGACGACTGGGCTGCCGCACTGCCTGGAAAGAACGCTGTCAAAGCCGTCTCCGTCACCACCGATTTCTCCTATCAGATCCACAACCAGCCGGATTACGAGGCGACGGTCGGCTACAAGTTCATCGGCGATTTCAAGAAGTCCGGCGGAACCTGGTCGGGCACCATCGAGAAGGTGCAGTTCCTGCGCGACGGCGACGTGTTCGGGGTGATCGACATCAACTCGGGCGTCGACATCTCGCGGGTGGTGAATGTCGGCGGGTCGGGGCTGATCTGGAACGAGCTGACCGTGACCGGGGTGCGCGGAACGCTCACGAGGGAACAGGATTACTTCAACGGTTCGCTGGGCGACGACATCCTGAACCTTGGCGCGGGCCACGACAACGTCAACGCCTCGCGCGGGAACGACGTGGTGCGCGGTGGCGGCGGACACGATCTGATCGACGGATATGACGGTAACGACACGCTGTTCGGTGGCGGCGGCAACGACCAACTGTGGGGCAAGGGCGGCGACGACCGGCTGTTCGGGCAGGCGGGGATAGATACCTTCGCATCTGACGGACAAGGCAACAACGTCTGGACCGGCGGCAAGGGCGCGGACCTGTTCCAGCCCAGCGGCGTCAATTATGACGGCAGTCACCGGACGAAAGTGACCGATTTCACCCTGCGCCAGGGCGACAAGCTCGACCTGTCGGAGTTCAGTGCGCTGCTTTACAATCAGGCGGACGAGATCCGCTATATCGGCAAGCGCGCCTTTTCGGGCGAGGCGGGCGATGTCGAGATCCAGATGCGCAACGGCATGGTCTCGATCGACGACAACGGCGACGGCAAGGCCGACTGGGGTGTCCTGCTGGAAGGTCTCGGGACCATCAAGGCCAGCAACACCGACTGGATCCTGCTGCCCGATTGGTGGGACTTCAGCTGATCCACGGGCAGCCGGTCAGTGGAAATTGACCGGCAGCACACCCAGTTCCGAACCGTTGAGCAGTCGCGTCACGACGCGGCGCTCGCCCTCTTCCTTGATGCCGTAGCCGTGGCCGGCCAGGCGGAACTTCCACTCGCGCGGGGACAGCGCCTTGGCGCGTTCCTCGGCCAGCAGTTTCAGCAGAGGGGCTTCGACGGGGCGGTCTGTGAAGATTGCGTGTTCCATTGGTCTGTTCCTGTCGTCCGGTTGTCCATGGGCCGACTGTCGCGGTCCATCGGGGCCTTTGTGCAACCTGAATTGGGATTTTTCAGGGCTGATAATGCGGGATGTTGGACCCAGACTGTTGACGAAACAGTAATCCCGGACACAATCCGGCCATTTTCTGCGCCTCAGGCGGTGCAGCCGCCGCGCTCGGCTTCCAGTGCGACCAGCCTGCGCAGTCGGTCCTCGGTGATGGCTCCGGCGGTCAGGGTGCGACCGATGGCTATGCCCGGTGTGCCCGGGAGGCCAAGTTGCTTCGCCAGGGTGCGCGTGGTTGCGATCCGCTCCGACACGGCAGGGCTTGCCGCGGCGCGTTGCAGCCGGTTGGCGTCCAAATTGAAGCGCGCGGCCAGCTCCGCAAGCGCCGCGGGGCCGGGCCGCAGACCGGCACGCATCAAATGCGCATGGACGGCATCATGCCCGCCCTGTTCCGCCGCCGCCAGCGCCACGCGGGCCAAGGCTTCGGACCTTGGTCCCAGCACCGGCCATTCGCGCCATACGGCGCGGATGACGCCTTCGCGGTCCAGTCTGCGCACCAGGTCGCTGACGGCGGGGCAGTAGCCGCAGAAGTAATCGGTGAAGACAGCCACCGGCAGGCGACCGTCACCCGCGCCGAAGATCGCCGCGCAGGGATCGCGTGGCGGCTCGGGTACCGTGTCCCCGATCCCCAGCAAAGCGATGTTGCCGGGGCCGCGCCCAAGCCCCAGGCTGCGGAAACCCGGCAGGCCCGGAACATCCTCGAAGGCGAATTCGGGCTGCGTCAGCCGGATCAGCCTTGGCGCCCCGATCACCCAGGCCAGCGCCAGCGCCCCGCCGATCAGCAGGCCGCGTCGGCTCATAACCCTGCTTCGGTCTCGATCTGGCGCTTGCTTTTACGCGCGCGTTCGGTCGCCGATTTCAGCTGGCCGCAGGCGGCCATGA
>JAGRMS010000069.1:0-554 GCA_020441135.1 Pseudooceanicola sp. | reverse complement strand
TTGAACGGGATCAGGTTGATCTTGGCCGGAATCCCATAGTCCTCGATCAGCTGCACCAGCCGCCGCGCGTCGTCGTCGCTGTCGTTCACGTCGCGAAGCATCACGTATTCGAAAGTGATCCGCTCGGAATTGGATGCCTTCGGATAGGTCTTGAGCGCGCTCAACAGCGCGTCGATGTTCCAGCGTTTGTTGATCGGAACCAGCCGGTCGCGGATCTCGTCGGTCGTCGCGTGGAAGGACACCGCCAGCTGGCAGCCGATCTCGTCCGCCGTCCGCGCGATCTCGGGGACGACGCCGGAGGTGGAGAGGGTGATCCGCCGCCGCGACAGCTGGATGCCCTCGGCGTCCATCGCGATCTTCATCGCGTCGCGCACGTTCTCGAAATTGTAGAGCGGTTCGCCCATGCCCATCAACACGATGTTGGAAAGCAGCCGCGTCTCGTCCTTCGGCGCGCCAGGCACCGGCCATTCGCCCAGGTCGTCGCGGACCAGCATGATCTGGCCGACGATCTCGGCTGCCGTGAGGTTCCGCACCAGCTTCTGCGTGCCGGTGTG
>JAGRMS010000490.1 GCA_020441135.1 Pseudooceanicola sp. | reverse complement strand
AGGCGCGGTCCTCGGTGATTTCGGTGATGTTCAAGGACACGCCGCATTCGATCTTCGGGGCCGAGGCGGGGCGCCACGCCAACGTGCTGACGATCCGCCTGCAACCGAACGAGGGGATCACCCTTCAGGTGACGATCAAGGAACCGGGGCCGGGTGGGATGCGTCTTGTCGACGTGCCGCTCGACATGACTTTCGCCGAGGCGCTGGGGCCGGAAGGCAGCGACCCGCCCGATGCATACGAACGCCTGATCATGGACGTGATCCGGGGCAACCAGACGCTGTTCATGCGCGGCGACGAGGTCGAGGCCGCCTGGGCCTGGACCGACCCGATCATCGCGGGATGGAACAGGCGGGGCGAGGTGCCCAAGCCCTATGACAGCGGCAGCGTGGGGCCGGGGGACGCCGACGAGCTGATCCGGCGCGACGGGCGGGAATGGCGGGGGATCGTGCCATGAAGATCATCGACTATGCCGACCGCGACATGCTCGCGATCAACCTTGCGCAGGAACTGGCGGGCCAGCTGGAAACCGTGCTGTTCAATCACGACACCGCCTCGCTGGCGGTGCCGGGCGGAACGACGCCGGGGCCGGTCTTCGACGCGCTCTGCGCCGCCTCGCTGGACTGGAGCCGGGTGCGCGTGCTGCCGACGGACGAACGCTGGGTGCCCGAGGACGATGCGCGGTCGAACGCGCGGCTGATCCGCAAGCGGCTGCTGACCGAACGGGCGGCCTCGGCGGAACTGGTGCCGCTCTACCGTGCGGGGATGACCCCGGAAGAGGCGGTCGCGGACGTGGCCGCCTCGCTCGCGCCCTGCCTGCCGCTGTCGGTGCTGCTGCTGGGCATGGGCGAGGACATGCACGTCGCCTCGCTCTTCCCCGGCGCGCCGGGGATGGCGCAGGCGCTCGCGGCGGATGCCGGGCCGGTCGCCGTGGTGCGCCCCGAGACGCAGCCGGAACAGCGCCTGACCCTGACCGGACCGGTGCTGGACGGGGCGCTGTCCAAGCACCTGGTCATCTATGGCTCCAGCAAGAAGGCGGCGCTGGAACGCGCGCTGACCATGCCGCCGGAAGAAGCCCCGGTGCAGGCGGTGCTGGAGGAATTGACCGTGCATTGGGCGGAATGATGGGGCGCTGGGACGATCTGAAGGCCCTGCGGGCGGCGGCGGAGGGACGGCACATCCTCGACCTTTTCGCGCAGGATCCGGCACGGGCGGATGCGTTTTCGGTCGAGGCGCTGGGGATGCGCCTCGACTTTTCCAAGACCAACATGGACGAAGGCCAGCGCGCCGCGCTGATCGCGCTCTGCGATGCCGCCGGGCTGGCGGCGCGGCGCGAGGCGATGTTTTCGGGCGCGCCGATCAACGAGACCGAGGGGCGGGCCGTGCTGCACACCGCTCTGCGCAACCTCGACGGCGGGCCGGTCCTGGTGGACGGGCAGGACGTCATGCCCGGCGTGCGCGAGACGCTCGCGCGGATGCGGGCCTTTGCCGGGCAGGTGCGGTCGGGCAAGGCGCGTGGGGCCGGGGGCGCGCTGACGGATGTGGTCAACATCGGCATCGGCGGGTCGGACCTCGGCCCCGCGATGGCCGTGCTGGCGCTGGCGCCCTATCACGACGGGCCGCGCTGCCATTTCGTGTCGAACGTGGACGGAGCCGACATCGCCGACACGCTGCGCGGGCTCGACCCGAAACGCACGCTGGTGATCGTCGCCTCCAAG
>JAGRMS010000489.1 GCA_020441135.1 Pseudooceanicola sp. | reverse complement strand
TATTGCCCATGCTGGCCCAGGGCTCCATCGACGGCAGCGCCTCGCCAATCTGCAACAGCTCCACCGACACGTTGTCGGGCGAGCGTACGAAAGCCATCCGCCCGTCGCGCGGCGGCCGGTTGATCGTCACGCCGTTGTCCATCAGGAACTGGCAGGTGTCGTAGATGTTGTCGACACCATAGGCGAGGTGCCCGAAATGGCGGCTGTCACTTGGCAGCCCGTCGTCCCCGTCCCAGTTGTAAGTCAGCTCGATCGGCGCCTCGTGCTGGCCTTCGGGTGCCATGAACACCAGCGTGAACCGCCCGCCCTCGTTCACATGCTCGCGGATCTTCTTCAGGCCCAGCAGTTCGTAGAACGCCTGGCTTTTCTCCAGATCCTTCACGCGCACCATCGTGTGCAGATATGTCAGCGGCATCGTCATCCCTCCGTGGTTTCGCCGCGGAGTCTAACGCATTACCGGCCAGCCTCCAGCCCCGCGCGTCAGAATTTCGACTGCACGCCCAGGGCGACCGAGACCTCGCGGTTGGTATACTGGCTGAAGTTCGACGACCGCTCGCCCGCCCGCAGGCTCAGTGTCGGGGCAAAGCCGGCATAGTCGAAATCCGGGAAGAACAGCGACACCTCGCCGTAATGCGCCACATCCTCGCGCCGCGTCGCCGGGATTGCACCGCTGAGCCGGAACAGCGGATAGTCCGCCATCTCGGCCCCCAGCGCCAGCGTCAGCCGCGCCGGGCCGATCTTCCGCCCGAAGGCGTAACTTGCCCGCAGCGAGGCCGAGGAATAGGTGCCATTGATCGACTCCGCCCGCGTGTCCCGCAGCGCCAGCGACAGCCCGAACCGCCCGTCATCGGCAAAACGGTGGCTGTAGAACGCGCCCACCCCTAGCCCCGTCGCCTCGTTCACGGTTGATCGCGCGTCGAAACGCCGCTCTACCCGCGCATTCAGTTGCAGCGAACTGGCCGTCCCGATCCGCCAGTTCCGCTCGCCCGCCAGTTCGGCCGAACGGAAGTTGCGCAGATCGCCATACCAGCTTTCGCCGAGCGTCAGCTCGACCGCCGCCGTGCCGCCCTGCACCTGAAACCCGTGGTGCAGCGAGATCTCGCCCCAGGTCGCCCCATAGTCGGAGTCCCGTGCCAGCGGATTGACCGCCCGCGCCGATCCCGCCAGCTTGACCCGCTGCACATACAACCGCCCGCCCAGCGTTGTCGCACTGCTCGCCGACGCCCGCAGCCGATAGCCGACCCGCGCGTCGACCGAGGCCACCGTGCCCTCCAGTGCCTGCGTCGCCAGCGGAAAGTCCGGCGCGATCACGTCATCGATCACGTTGTAGACCGCCGATGATCCGCCGTTGACGTTGTTCGAGGGCCGCACGTCGGTGCGCAACGCGAAGGACCACGGGTTGATCCGCCGCAGCGCCCGATAGTCAGCCGCCAGCCGCGCCTCCTGCTCGGGCGTGTCGATGTGGATCGCCGCCCGCCGCAGCCAGGCCTGCGCCATCGTCGGCCGCCCCTCGCGCACCGCGAACCGCGCCGCCAGTTCCGCCGCCCGTGTCTTGTCGCCGGGCGTCTGCGCAAACCGATAGGCCCGAGTCACCGCCGCCCGCGCCGCCCGCGGGTTGCCTTGCCCCGCCTGCGCCGCCGCCACCAGGTACCACGCCCCGGTATCCCGCCGGTTCGCCTCCAGCAGCCCCTGTCCCATCCGCACTGCCAGCGCGTAATCCTGCCGCGCCAGCGCCGCTTCGGCCAGCGCCCGCGCCTGCGGCAGGCTCAGCGAGATCTCTTCCGCGCGCAGCCCGAAGGGCAGCAGCGCGATCAGTATGATCCTAGCTATCGGGGCAAAGCGCATCATCGCCCGGAGTGCCGCATTTCGGCAGCACGAAGATCCCGTATTCCTCTTCGTTGTCGACTCCGTCGATGTGATCCTTCACGAAGAGCGATCCCGCAACCTCGCTTGATCCACTGCCCCCGAAGATTCCTCCGTAGGTGCCCTTGTTCTGCAAATTGATCGTCACCCCTTCGGTGAACTGGCCGTTCTCGTCGATATCCGTCGGCACCAATGCCAGATCCTCCAGCGCGCCCAGCCCGTCGGCATCGCGGTCGACTACCCCGCCCTGAACCCGCATCTTGCCGAAGTCTGCGTTGATCAGCACGCGCCCCGTTACCTCTGCAGCCTGCCGTGGCCGGGCGCCGGGCGGAGTCAACGGGTCTACGGGAATGAGGTCGCCGCCGTCGCCCGGCGTGTTCAGCAGGCCGACGTAATTGCCCACATAGCTCACGACCTGACTGTCCTCTGTGACCGGGGCCGGGTCGAATTCGCCCGACCGACCATAGACCGTGCCCGCAAAGTAGTGCTCGAACTGCCCGCCGGTGCTGACCACCGCCGCCCGCGTGCCATTGATGTCCTTCACATAGGCCGTCGAGTGCTGGGTGATCGCATTGTCTTGGGTGGTGTAGGCTTCATAACCGCCACGATCCAGGTCCGAGTTGCGCTTGTATGTCACTTCATAATTGTTGTGGTCCAGCGACACGCCGCGCACCGTCAGCGTCTGCGCCACCGGATCGTAGGACACTCCGTCCAGATCGGATGTCAGCACCTCCGGGATGCCCGTCACCGGCGTCTCGGTATCGGTATCTTCCGCGAAGGGGTTGCCGCCGCTGCACGCGGACAGCGCGGCCACAGCCGCCAAGCTCAGGATAATCCGCTTCATTGCCTCAACCTTGGTTTTTTATCAGGTCTTTGCCGCCGAAACTCCGCCCAAGGCGCTTCAAAGTCAACGCGCTTGCCACCGGAAGTTGCGGAAAGTGGCGAAAGTGTGACCTCGATATGGGGGTTCACAGGTGGCCCGGCCCCATATATGGTGGCGCTTCCCGGACCAACCGCTATCAAAGGACGCCTCCCCATGCCGCTCTCGCCCGACCAGCAGGCCGAAATCGACGCACTCCGGTCTGAGCCGCGCCAAACCCTGCGCGCGGTGTCAGAGGGGATGGAGCGTCACCTCTACGTCCCGCGCCCCGTGCTCGACCACGGCTTTGTCCGCGTCGTCGACTACATGGGCGACGATGCGGCGATCTGCCAGGCGGCGCGGGTCTCCTACGGGCGGGGCACCAAGTCGGTGCAGAACGACGAGGGCCTGATCCGCTACCTGATGCGCCACTGGCACTCGACCCCGTTCGAGATGTGCGAGATTAAGCTGCACGTCAAACTCCCGGTCTTCGTCGCCCGCCAGTGGATC
>JAGRMS010000488.1 GCA_020441135.1 Pseudooceanicola sp. | reverse complement strand
TGCGGGAACAGGTTGAACTGCTGGAACACCATGCCGACGCGGGCGCGGACCTTCGGCAAGGTCTTGTCGCTGACCGCGATGCCATCGACGGTCAAGGTGCCGCTGCCGATGCTCTCAAGCCCGTTGATGCAGCGGATCAAGGTGGACTTGCCCGATCCCGAGGGGCCACAAACCACCACGCGTTCGCCCTTGGCCACCGAAAAGTCGATGTCCTTCAACACCTGGAAGGCGTCGTAGTGCTTGGACACCCTGTCAAAGCGGATGATCGTCAAGGGGGCCCCCTGCCCGGACTGCGGGCGGTGCTGCGGTTGTGATGCGTTGTGCCATTAGTTTTTCTTGCATCGCAAGTAATTTCGAGGAAGCATCCGGGCAGTCGTCATCATCCATGATCTTCGGGGGACTGTTCCAATGAAACTGCTCAAATCGCTGGCCGTTGTCGTCGCGATGGCCGCGCCTGCCGTAGCCCAGGCGCAATCGGCGCTGAACGATATTCTCAACTCGGGGGTGCTGAAGGTCGGGACGACCGGCGACTGGAACCCGATGACGATGAAGGACGTGGCGACCAACAGCTACACCGGCTACGACATCGACGTGATGACCGCGCTGGCGACCGATCTGGGCGTCACGGTGGAATTCGTGCCGACCGACTGGAAGACGCTGGTGAACGGCGTCACGGCAGGGACCTATCACATCACCGGCTCGGCCTCGATTTCTCCCTCGCGCGCCAAGGCGGCGGGGTATTCGACCAGCTATTTCTCGCTGGCGACGGTGCCGCTGATCAACAAGAAGGACGCCGACAAGTTCAAGGACTGGGCGGATCTGGACAAGGCCGAGGTGTCCGTTGCGGCGACGCTGGGGACGACGCAGGAGCAGCAGGTGAAGGCGTTCTTCCCGAACGCCAAGCACGTCATCGTCGAGGCCCCGGCGCGGGACTTCCAGGAGGTTCTGGCGGGGCGGGCGCAGGCGCATATCACCTCGAACGTCGAGGCGAACAAGCTGGTGGCGCAGTATCCCGACCTGATGATCGTGCCGGTCCAGGCGCCGCGCGCGCGCACGCCGGTGGCGATGCTGATGAAGCAGGAGGATCAGGTGTGGATCAACTACGTCAACACCTGGATCACGCTGAAGAAAGAGGCGGGGCTGTTCGACGAGCTGGCGGCGAAGTGGAACCTGTCGAACAACTGACGTGCTGCTCTACGCGATACCGCCCAGCCTCTATTGCGCGAAACTCAGGATCGTCCTGCGTGCAAAGGGGCTGGAATGGCGGGAAGAGCGGCCTCCGGGCGGCTACGGGTCAGAGGAATACAAGCGGGTGGTGCCTTCGGGCAACCTGCCGGCGCTGGTCGAGGACGGCTTCCTGCTGGCGGATGGCGAGGCGATTGCCGAGTATCTGGAGGAACGGTTTCCTGCGCCCCCGCTAATGCCGGTGGACCTGCGCGACCGGGCGCGGATGCGGGAACGCTCGCGGTTTCACGATACGCGACTGGAACCTGCGGTGCGGCGGCTGTTTCCGCACATCGCGCTTGCGGGTCGGGATGACACCGTTGTGGCCAGGACGGTTCGCGAGATTGACGTGCGGCTGGCGCAGTTCGCGCGGATGGTGACGGACGATCTGGCCTTTGGCCTCGGGGATTGCGGCTGGCCGATCACGCTGCTCTGGATTGAATTGCTGGGGCCGAGGATGGGATTCTCGGTGGTCTTGCCTGCGGAGGTTGCCGCTTACCGGGAGCGGGTGGAGCAGGTGCCCTGGGTCGCGGCGGAACTGGCGTCTTACCTGCCTGCGGTCGAGGCTTACTTGGCGAGCGAGCGATGAGGCTGGACCGCATGACCTGGCCGCAGGTCGGGGAGGCGATTGCGACAAGCGCGGGGGTATTCCTGCCCGTGGGGTCCACCGAGCAGCACGGGCCGATGGGGCTGATCGGGACGGACGCCTTCTGCGCGACTCTGATCGCGGAAGGCGCGGCGCGGGCGGTGGGCGCGCTGGTGGCGCCAACGCTGGCGCTGACGCCTGCGCCGTTCAACACCGCCTTTCCGGGCACCCTGTCGATCTCGGAAGGTGTCTTTGCCGCGCTGGCAGGCGAGGTGATCGACGGGCTGGCGGCGCAGGGGTTTGCGCGCGTCTATGTGCTGAACGCGCATGGGGCGAACCTTGCGCCCCTGCGCGGGGTTCTGGCAGCGCGGGCATCAGTGAGGGCGCGGCTGAAAAGCTGGTGGGATTTCGAGGCGGTGAATGTGCTGCGGCGGGAGTGGTATGGCGACTGGGAGGGGATGCACGCGACGCCCTCCGAGGTCGCGATCACGATGACATTTGCCGATCTGCCGGTCGTGGAAGCGGCGCGGGAGCCGCCGGAGCCCCTGTCGGCGACGTTCGTGAAGGCCCATGCGGGCGACCGGCACGGCCCGCCCGAGGAACACCGGCGCGATTTCCCGGACGGGCGGGTCGGGTCGCATTCGGCTCTCGCCACACGGGACCAGGGCCGCGCACTGCTGGCGGTGGCGGTGCAGGCGGTGGCGGCGGATTATCGGGACTGGAGCTGAGACAGGCGGTTGCCCGGGCCGAGGCCGATGGGGCGCGGCGGCAGGGCGAAGGCCTTTGCCGCGCAGTCGTAGCGAGCGAGGATGTCCGCCCCGCCGGGGATCAGCGCGGGGTAGAGCCTGCCCTGCTTCCACACCTCCACCCCGTCGAGCGCGATGGTCGGATCGGTGACGTTCAGCGAAATCTCTCCCGGGGCATAATCGCCGCATGTGTGCAGGTGCATCACGCGGGGACTGCCGAAGGCGCTGCCGGACCAGCGTTCGGGCGCATCGCCCGCGAGTCCGTCGAAACGGCAGCCGGGATGGATTCCCGCGTGCCAGGAGTGGACGTGATCCCAGGGGATGCCGAAGCGGTCGCCAATGTCGCGGTAGTGGCGGGCGGCGCGGTCCATGTCGGACGGCGTGCCGGCGAACCCGACGATCCGGTGGCCGTCGATATGGACGAAGAGCACATCGTCCAAAGGCACGGTATAGGGCGCGTAATAGCGCGAGCCGGTGCCGGTCAGGAAGCCGGCCTGCGCGATGCGGCCACTGTAGCCCGCCATCGCCAGCGGTGCGAAGACAGTCATCGGGAAGCGCAGGATCGAGGTGTCGCACTCGGCGGCCCTGCCCGGCCCGGCAAGGTCGGTGCCCAGCGCGCAGGTCACGCGGATGGTCCCCGCCGCCGCCATCGCCGCGTCGATGCGGCGCTTCAGGGCGACAAAGGCGTGATGATGCGCGCGGCCGAAGTCCGAGGCCAGCGCGGCGGCGTTCAGAGCATAACTGACGACCGGGCGGATTCCGGCCATCGCCGGGTCGAAGCGCATCTGGTCGCCGGTGCGGGCAAGGAACAGCACCTGGTCGGCGGCCCGCATCTCGTCCAGCAGTTGTGGGGCGAGAGGGTGCGGGTCGGGCTGGAAAGGCAGTTCCCGGACAACCGGACGCAGGCCCAGTGACAGCGCCGCCTCGATCACTGCGCTCGCGGTCGCAGCCTCGTAGTAGCCGTGGGCGGGGTCTTCGGCGATCAGCAGCAGGGTCTGGCCGGGGGTCATCCCTGCGCAATTGCCCAGAAGGTTGCGCGCGCCGTCCTGTGCTGCCTGTTTCACGCCCACCTCCGATCCTGCGAAAAGGTTAACGGGGCAAGGGAGGGCGCGCCATTTGACTCATGTAATGAGCGTCGTTAGCAAAACTAATATGAAACCCAACCTGCCGTTTACCGCCCTGCGCACCTTTGAAAGCGTCGCCCGCCTGCGCGGCTTCGGGCGCGCGGCAGAGGAGCTGGGCGTCACGCAAAGCGCGGTCAGCCAGCACGTGAAATCGCTGGAGGAATGGCTGGGCCTGCGCCTGCTGAACCGCGGCGGCGGGCGGGTCAGCGCGACCGAGGAAGGCGCGCGGCTGGCGGCGGCGGTGACGGAAGGCTTCGGCATGGTCACATCCGTCTGCCGCGAGCTGCGCGAAGCGGGGGCGCAGGACCTGGGGCTCGTGCTGTCCTGCCTGCCGGGCTTTGCCTTCAACTGGCTGTTCCCGCGCCTGATCTCTTTCGACCAGGCGCATCCCGACCTGCCGGTGTCGATCAACACCTCGGCGAAGCTGGTGAATTTCGACGACGAGGATGTCGACCTGGCGATCCGCTATGGCCTGGGCGACTATCGCGGGCTGCATGTGGAGAAGCTGCTGACCGAGACGCTGTTCCCCGTCTGCGCGCCTGACCTGCTGGCGCGGGGGCCTGCACTGGCGGAGCCTCCGGACCTTGCGCGGCATACGCTGCTGTATGACGATATCGCGGATATCGGCGGGTCGCCCCCGACCTGGGAGTTCTGGGCGCAGCAATCGGGGATCGTGCTGCCCAAGCCGGTGCGCATCCGGCGGTTCGGACAGTCGAACATGGTGGTGCAGGCGGCGATCCGGGGACTTGGCGTCGCGCTGGGGCGCGAGCCGCTGGTGATCGACGCGCTGACCGACGGGCGGCTGGTGCGGCCGTTCGAGGGGGCGGTGGAGTCGCAGTTCGCCTACTGGATCGTCTGCCCCCACGACGCCCTGAAGTCGCCAAGGGTCCGGGCGATCCGCGACTGGCTGCACGAGGAGGTGGCACGGCAGGGGCGGGTTGGGTAGGGGATGGCGATCTGGGTGGTATCCGAACCGGGTTGTGCGTTCCGACATCAATTGCAACCCTGCGCCCAAACCCGCCTGATTCAGCGACGCCTGCCTGGTGGGTCCGCTCACATGCGGCTGGTCAGCTCCCACAAAGTGTGATGCAGCCACAATTTTGGCCAGTTCTACAAATACTGGTCTTCTGGTAGCCGAACACGCGATCGAAATAGCTCAAAGATACAGACTATAAGGAAATTGAATAATGGTGATCTCAGCCGCGGCACGCTTGATGGACAAGGTCAAACGTAGAACGGACATGATTTCCGAACGCTATCCGCCTAGAAACGATGGCAAACCCGACACGGTCAAAGACATCGTCGAACACTACATGCAGGCATTGACAGAAATGAAAGTTCTGTTCAAGTCAGCAAACCAAGCAAAGGCGCTATGCAATCAACTCGGCGAAGTCGAGCAATTGCAGATCCGATCAATGTTCTTGGTCGCCGCGACCGAAGTTGAGGAGCAGTTTCAGAAGATTATTCTAGAGGCATTGACAGTGCGAACGAAGATGCTCGATTCAATCAACAGACTAGCTCTGCTCACTGCCGCCCAGACGGAGCCCCAAGGTCTGGCTGCGGCAAGGGAGTTGATCGGTAATATGACTGACTCTGCCAACCTCGTCGGCAACCTTCATTCGGAAATGTCAGACGGCCTTGAGGAAGTTGTTCGCCCCGCGCTGGCCAGGGCAATGGGAAAATAGCGAAAACTCGCAAAGTGTTTCCCTTCTCCCAGGAGCAAGTTGCCTGAGACAATAGCACTTCACACTCGCACCAATACCAAGCCTCGCACCTCCAGCAGCGAGTGCCGAATTTTTCGGGCTTCCAAGGAGAACGCGACCGGGCCATTCCGTTTCGCCTAATGGCGGAAGAACGCAATGTTTCTCAGGTGGCTTCGGGTACCTGGCGGTCACAGGACGGATTCGCTCGCTCCCTCCCCCGCAATCGCCCGTTCCACCATCCGCCGGAACCGCTGCGCCCCCGCGTCCAACCCTAGGTTCAGGGCGGGCGTCCGGGGCGATTTCATGCCCTGGTGGACAGCCTCCAGCACGTCCTTGTCCTCGTTGAAGGCCATCGTCGCGCCTTCGAACATCTGTTGCGACAGCGCCTCGTCATCGGCGCGGGCGTTCCTGTGCTGGAACCAGAAATAGCGGGTGTGGTCTTCGTCGACCGGAGTCATGAAGTTGTAGGAGATGTTGAGGAAGGCGTTGTCGGGCAGGGGCTTGTCCGGGCCTCCCTGCCCTGCGGGGGTGTAGACGGACATGTTCACCGCGACCGAGGGCAGGCGGCATTCGTAGTGCTGCTTGCGGTCGGCGTTGCCGGGGTAGTTGAGGATCGGCTGGTAGTAGGGCGGCGGCGGGGCGTCGAGGATCCAGCGCCAGACGGTGAGGCGGTCTTCTTCCTCGGTGATCTGGAGCGGACGGTTGTCGGTCCCCGCGCCGCCGAAGGAGGTGACGTGGACCCAGGCGACGTGGGAGGGATCGAGCAGGTTGTCGGTCACCCAGAGGTAATGGCAGGCGATGTCGAGCGCGCCGCGCTGGGTCTGGCCCCAGGTCGGGTCGTCCATGTGGGGGATGTCGATCATCCTGGCGGGGTCGGCGGGGGTGTCGCCCATCCAGATCCAGACAAAGCCGTAGCGGTCGAGCGTCGGATAGCTGCGCACGCGGGCGCGGCGGGGGATGGCGTCGGGCTGGGTCGGGGCGGCGGTGCAGGTGCCGGTGCCGTCGAACGTCAGCCCGTGATAGCCGCAGACGACGCGGTCGCCTTCCAGCCGGCCCATCGAGAGCGGCAGCTTGCGGTGCGGGCAGGCGTCCTCGAGCGCGGCGGGAGTGCCGTCGGTGCAGCGGAACAGCACGACGCGGTCGCCGAGGATGGTCAGGGGGGTGAGGGCTTGGGCGATATCCTCGGATCGGGCGGCGACATACCAGGTGTTGCGGATGAACATGCGGGCCCTCGGTTGCGGTGTGGTCGCGCAGGTATTAGCATGGACTTTAGTTCAGCTAAAGAGGCGAGACATGCAGCGCATCGATATGCACGCGCATTATTATGGCGGTGGGCTGGTAGAGTTTCTTTCCGGCCGAAAGCAGCGGCCCTTCCTGCGCGATGGCGTGATGATGGCGATGAACGGGCCGTTTCCCTTCGCGCCCGATCACTGGGACGTCTCGGTTGGGCTGGAGCGGATGGCAGCGATGGGCCTGACGCGGCGGATGCTGACCTTTCCGGGCGCGCTCTGCGTCGATTCGCTGCCCGCGGGCGAGGTGGCGGGGCCGATCGCGGCGTTCAACGAGCATCTGGCGGGGCTGAGGGGCGCACGGCTGACCGGGCTGGCGGGGTTGCCGCTTGCGGACATGGAGTTGGCCGCGCGCGAGTTGCGGCGGGTGCGGAGGGAATTGCGGTTGCCGGGGGTGATCCTGCCCTCGGACTATTTCAACACGGTAGAGGACGCACGGCGGCTGGGGCCGGTGTTGCAGGCGGCAAGCGAAGAAGGCTGCCTGGTGATGCTGCATCCGGGGCCGATGGCGGGCATGGCCCCTGCCCCGCTGGCGGCGGATTTCCCGCAATACCGGACCTCGGTGATCCAGTTGCAGGCGCAGGCGGCGCAGACGGCGCTGACGGTGGTGCTGGGCGGGTTGCTGGAGGCTTATCCGGGCGTGCGGTTCCAGGTGGTGAACCTTGGGGGGACATTGCCCTTTGTCTTCGAACGGCTGGAGGCGGTGGCACGGCACCGCAACCCGGATCAGCCGTTCCCGACCGGAGACTTGCGGCGGATCTGGTATGATTGCGCCTCGCTGGGGCCACGGGCGCTGGAGGCGGCAGTGAAGCTGTACGGGGTAGAGCGGATCATGCTCGGGTCGGACTTTCCGATCTTTCACGACGATCCGTGGGAGGCGCTGGCGCGGGCAGAGATTTCGGACGAGGCGCGCGAGCAGATCGCGTGGGGGACGGCAGCAGCGTTGCTGGAGGGGTTGGAGTAGAATCGCGTTGAGGCGCGGATTCGCTGATTTTCTGGTCTGGTGAAATACGAAGAGGCGGGAAGGCATCTGTTCTCTTGGAGAACAAATAAGGAACATATACGATGATCCCATGCCGACTCACCTCCTCCCCCGTGCCGCCGAGGGCCCCCGGATCGATCTCGGGGGCGGCGTGCGACTGGCGCTGGGGCGGGTGCATGAGGGGTGCGGCATGGCGCGGCGGACGCTGGCGCTGTGGGTGGCGGGGCAGATGCAGGGGCCGGTGCTGTGGATCGCGCCATCGTGGATCGCCGACCGGATGAACCCGGACGGGATGCTGGCCTTTGCCGATCCGGCGCGGTTTCTCTTCGTCACCCCGGCGCGGACCGAGGATCTGCTGTGGTGCGCCGAAGAAGCGCTGCGCGCCGGGACGGTGCCACTGGTGGTGGCCGATCTGCCGGGGCCGCCGGGACTGACCGCAGTGCGGCGGATGCACCTCGCGGCGGAAAACGGCGGCAAGCGCAGCGGCACGCCGCCACTGGGGTTGATCCTGACGCCCGACGACGGCGGCGCGCCGGGGGTCGAGACGCGCTGGCACATGGCCCCGGCGCATGAGGGCGAGCAGCGGTTCTGGCGGCTGGAACGGCGGCGTGCCCGCGCCCAGCCGCCGCAGGGCTGGACCGCCACCCAGACCCGCGCGCGGGCCGGACTGGAACTGCGCGCCCCCGCCGGGATTTCCCCTGTCGACAACCCCGGCGCAGTCGGCCAACCTGCGCACTGAGGCCGGGGAGGACAGAGCATGACGGACGCCGATTTCTGGCAGCCCGAGATCGTCAGCGAGACGAAGCCGGACGGGACGATCTACGTCTGGCAGACCGCGCCGCTGGGCGACTATCCCCGTTGCATGAACGACCGTTTCTCCCATTGGGCAGAGGTCGCGCCCGGGCGGGTCTGGATGGCGGAGCGGGATGCGTCCGGGGCCTGGGTACCCCTGACCTATGGCGCGGCCTGGCAGAAGATCCGCGCCATCGGCTCGGCCCTGCTGGCGCGCGGGCTGGGGCCGGACAGGCCGCTGCTGATCCTGTCGGAAAACTCCACCGCGCACGCGCTGATGGCGCTGGGGGCGCAGCAGGTCGGCGTGCCCTCGGCGGCGCTGGCCCCGGCCTATGCGCTGTCGGCGGGGGATCTGGCGAAACTGAAGGGCGTCGCGGAACAGATCACGCCGGGGATGATCTTTGCCGAGGATGCCGCGCCCTACGCGCGGGCGTTGTCGGACGTCTTCGCCGGCCTGCCCGTCGTCGCCGTGCGCGGCGCGCTGGCGGATCGTGACGTGATCCCTTTCGGGGAACTCACCGCCACCCCACCCAGCGCCGATATGGAGGCGGCCTTCAAGGCCGTGACCCCCGACACCGTGGCCAAGTTCCTGTTCACCTCAGGCACCACCGGAACGCCCAAGGCGGTAATCCAGACACAGCGGCTGCTCTGCTCCAACCAGGCGATGGTGGCGGCATGTTATCGCTTCATGGAGCGCGAGCCTCCGGTCGTTGTCGACTGGGCGCCATGGAACCATACCGCCAGCGGCACCAAGGTTTTCAACATGGTGATCTACCACGGCGGCACCTATTACATCGACGCCGGAAAGCCTGCGCCGGGGTTGATCGAGACGACGCTGGCGAACCTGCGTGACATTGCGCCGACCTGGTATTTCACTGTGCCGCTGGGTTATCAGATGATGCTCGACGCGATGGAGCGCGACGATGCGCTGCGGCGGAATTTCTTCAGTCGGCTCAAGCTGATGATGTATGCGGGCGCGGGGATGAGCCAGGCGGTCTGGGACCGGCTGACCCGCGTGGCCGAGCGCGAGGTGGAAGGCGGCGTGCTGCTGAACACCGGCTATGGCGCGACCGAGACGGGGCCCTTTGCGCTGACCTGGACAGAGCGGCAGGAGAGTGCCGGGAACCTCGGCATCCCCTCGCCCGGGCTGGTGCTGAAGCTAGTGCCGGTGGATGGCAAATACGAGGCGCGGCTGAAGGGGCCGTCGATCACGCCGGGCTACTGGCGCGCGCCGGAACTGACGGCGCAGGCCTATGACGACGAGGGCTTCTACGGTCTTGGCGACGCGGTGCGCTTCGCGGTGCCGGGGGATGCGTCGCGCGGGTTCTACTTCGACGGGCGGCTGGCCGAGAACTTCAAGCTGGCGAGCGGGACATGGGTGGCCGTGGGCGCGCTGCGGGCGCAGCTGGTGAACGACCTCGGCGGGTTGGCGAGCGACGTGGTGATCGCGGGCGAGAACCGAGAGGCGCTGGCGGCGCTGGTGGTGCCGGACATGGCGGCCCTGCGGGCGCTGGCGGGCGGCGAGGATCCGGTGAACGGGCCGCGCGTGCGGGATGAACTGGCGCGGCGGCTGTCAGGTCATGCGGCGCGGGCAACTGGATCGGCGACGCGGGTGACGCGGGCCTTGCTGCTGACCGATCCGCTGGACTTCGACCGGGGCGAGATGACGGACAAACGCTCGATCAACCAGCGGGCGGTGCTGCGGAACCGGGCGGCGATGGTGGAGCAGCTCTATTCCGGCGATCCGGCGGTGATCCATGCGGAGAAGGCCCGGTGATCCGCTTCATCCATGCCTCGGACCTGCATCTGGGGCGGCGCTTCGCCAATATCCCGGCGGATGAGACCGGCGTGCGCGGGCGGCTGATGGAGGCGCGGCACGGCGCGATCGGGCGCATCGCGCAGGCGGCGCGGGATCACGGGGCGGCGCATGTGCTGCTGGCGGGGGATACCTTCGACACGCCGACGCCCTCGGCCGGGGTCGTGCGGCAGGCGCTGGCGGCGATGGGCGAGGATCAGGGCGTGACCTGGTGGTTGCTGCCCGGCAACCACGACAACCTGCGCGAGGCGGAGGTGCTGTGGGAGACGCTGTCGCGCGAGGCTCCGGCGAACGTGCAGTCGTTAACGGCGGCGGCCCCGGTGGCGATGGGGGCGGCGGTGCTGCTGCCCTGCCCCGTCGCGTGGCGGTCGTCGGGCGAAGATGCGACGCGCGCGATGCCAGGGATGGAGAGCGCCGAGGGCGCGGTGCGGATCGGGCTGGCGCACGGCGGCGTGACCGATTTCACCGACAGCGGCGCGCATATCCCGCCGGACCGCGACCGGACGGCGCGGCTCGACTATCTCGCGCTCGGCGACTGGCACGGGCGGATGGCGGTGGGGGCGCGGGTGCATTATCCGGGCAGCCCCGAGCAGGACCGCTTTCGCCACAACCGGCGGGGCGGGTGCCTTGCGGTGACGGTGGCCGGGTCGGGGGCGGTGCCCGACGTGGCGGAGGTCGAGACGGGGCAGTTCCTCTGGTCCGAGGCGGACCTGCCGCTGTTGCCGGGGCAGGACGCCGGGGCCGCGCTGGCGGCGCTGCTGCCGCAGACAGGGCGGCGCGACGTGCTGGTGCGGCTGCGCGCGACGGGGCGGCTGGGGCTGGCCGAGCGGTCGGCGCTGATGGCGGCGGCGGCGCGGGTTGCGCCGGATTTCGCGCTGTTCGACCTGCGCGACGGCGATCTGGCGACGGCGGTGGAGGTCGCAGACCTCGACGCCATCGACCGGGCGGGGGCGCTGCGGCTGGCGGCGGAAGAGTTGCAGGCGGACGGCAGCAAGGTCGCCACCGACGCGCTGGCGCGGCTTTACGCCTTTGTGACGGAGGACGCGCCGTGAAGCTGCGGGCGATCACGCTGGAGAACGTGCGGCGGTTTACCTCGGCGGTGCGGATCGAGGGGCTGGCGGACGGGGTCAACGTGCTCTGCGAGCCGAACGAACACGGCAAGTCGACGCTATTCGATGCGCTGCAGGCGGTGTTCTTCAAGCCGCACCGCTCGCAGGATGGCGACGTGAAGCGGCTGCGGCCCCATGCGGGCGGCGCGCCGGAGGTGACGGTCGAGGTGGAGACATCCGAGGGGCGGTTCACGATCGCGAAACGCTGGCTGTCGCGGCCCATGGCGACGGTGCATCAGGGCGGGCGGCTGGTGGCGCAGGCGGATGCCGCCGAGGACTGGATCGCGCGGCAAGTCGGCGGGGGCGATGGCGGGCCGTCGGGGCTGGTCTGGGTTCGGCAGGGGCTGACCGGGCTGGATGGTGCGGGCAAGAAGGAGCAGGAGACCGGGCTGGCGGCGCGGCGCGACCTGATGTCCTCGGTCACGGGAGAGGTCGAGGCTATGACCGGCGGGCGGCGCATGGACGCGGCGCTGGCGCGGTGCCGGGGGGAGTTGGGGGCCTATGCGACGGGGACGGGCAAGCCCAGGGCGAATGGTCCCTGGGCAGTTGCGCTGGCGGATGTCGAGCGGCTGACGGCGGAGCGCGAGACGCTGGCGCGGACGGCGGAGGATCTGCACGCGGCCTTGAAGGGGCGAATGGGGCTGCGGCGGGACTTGAGCGAGTTGGACACGCCCGAGGCGGCGGAGGCGCGGCGCAAGCGGGTAGAAGTCGCCAGCGCGGCCTTCGAGGTGGCGCGGCGTCATGCCGAGGCGGCAGAGGCGGCGGCGCAGAAGGTGGATACGGCGCGGGCGGCGGTGGCCTCGGCGCAGGCGCGGCTGGATCGGGCGCAGGCGGATCTGGACGAGCGGCGGTTGGCCGACGAGGCGGCGAAGGCCAGCGCAGAGGCGGCGCGGGTGACGGCGGAGGCGCAGAAGGCGGCGCAGGGGGCGCTGGAGGCGGCTCAGGGCGCGCTGGTGAAGGCGGAAGCGGAACAGAAGGACAAGGCAGAAGTGCTGCGCCGGGTCCGGGTGGCGCAGCGCGCGCGTGAGGGGGCGGAGCGGCGGGCGGAACTGGTGGCACGGATCGCGCAGGCCGAAGCGGCACGGGCGGCGGTGGAGGCGGCAGAGGCGGCGGCGATGGTCGGGCCGGATGCGGCGATGCTGCGGCGACTCGACGAGTTGGCCGCGCGGCGGGATGCGGCACGGGCGATGCGCGACGCGGCGGCAGCGCAGGTGGTGGTGCGCTATCGGGAGGGCGCGGGGGGCCGGGTTCTGCGGGACGGCGCTGCGGTGGAGGATGGCGTGGCGCTGCCGGTGACGGCGGCGGTGACGCTCGACCTCGAAGGGATCGGACGGATGGAACTGCGCCCCGGCGCGGGGGCTGCGGACCATGCGCCGGATGCGGCGGAGCGGGCGCTGGCCGAGGCGCTCGACAAGGCCGAGGCGGCGTCGCTGGACGCGGCGCGAGAGGCGGGCGCGCGGCGGGTGCAGGCGGAACGAGACCGGGCCGAGGCGGGGGCGCTGTTCAAGGCGCTTGCGCCCGAGGGCATCGCGCGGCTGCGGGAATTGCTGGCGGCGATCCCGGAGGCGATGGAGGATGCCGACCTGCCCGATCCCGAGTCCGCCGAGGCGGCGATGCGCGCGGCGGAAGTGGCGCTCGACACCGCGCGCGTGCGGCGCGAAATGGCGGCGAAGGCGGAGTCCGACGCCCGCAGCGCGAACGCGAAGGCCGGGGCCGAGGCCGCCGCGGCCACGGGCCGGCTGACACGGGCCGAGGCGGCGCTGGAGCGGACAGGCGGGGCGGAGGCGCTTGAAGATCTGTCCAATGCGCTGACGCGGGCGGTGACCGCGCTGACGGCGGACGAGGCGCGGCAGGCGGAGACAAACCGCACCGCTCCGGACCTCGCCGGGGCCGAGGCGGCGCTGAAGCGGGCGCAGTCGGTGGCGCAGGCGGCGCAATCTGACATCAACCGGATGAATACCGAACTGGCGACCCTGACCGAACGCATCAGCCGCTCGTCGGGCGAGGCGGTGGAGGAGCGGCTGGCCGAGACGGTGGAAAAGCTTGCTGCCGCCGAGGCGCATCTTGAACGGATCGAACACGAGGTCGCCGTCCTGCAACGGCTGGAGGCGGCGCTGGAAAGCGCGCGAGGCGCGGCGCGGGACCGTTATTTCGAACCGGTGGCGCGGGAACTGGCGCCGCTGCTGCACCTGCTGTGGCCCGACGCGGCGCTGACCTGGGGGCAGGACACGCTGCTGCCGACCTCGCTGGCGCGCGACGGGCAGGACGAGGCGATCGACCTGCTCTCGGGCGGCACGCAGGAGCAGATCGCCCTGCTGGTGCGACTGGCCTTTGCCCGGATGCTGGCGGCGGACGGGCGGCACGCGCCGGTGATCCTGGACGACGCGCTGGTCTTCACCGACGACGACCGGATCGAGGTCATGTTCAACGCGCTGCACCGGCAGGCGGGCGATTTGCAGATCATCGTGCTGACCTGCCGCCAGCGCGCCTTTCGTGAACTGGGCGGGCAGCGGCTGCGTCTGGAAACCGTCCCGGCCTGACGGAATTGCCGCCGCGCCCTTGCGGGCGGGGCGCGGCGCGGCTACCTCGGGGGCGAGACAAGGGGATACCGATGACGCAGACCCTGGAAGAGCTGGGCCACGCGCTGCTGGCCGAGGCGCGGCGCGCCGGGGCGGAAAGCGCCGATGTGATGGCGGTGCGCGGCACCTCGCTGTCGATCGACGTGCGCGGCGGCAAGCTGGAGCATGCCGAACGGGCAGAAGGCATCGACCTGGGCTTGCGGGTGCTGATCGGGCGGCGGCAGGCGATGGTCTCGGTCTCGGATACTTCGGCGCGCACGCTGGCGGACATGGCCGAACGCGCCGTGGCGATGGCGCGCGAGGCGCCGGAGGATCCGTTTGCCGGGCTGGCCGCGCCGGAGCTGTTGGCGAAGACGTGGGATCTGGCGGCACTGGACCTTGCGGACCCGGCTGCGGAGCCCGATCCGGCGGCCCTGCAGGCGGATGCGGCAGAGGCGGAGGCCGCCGCGCAGGCGGTTCAAGGCGTGACTCAGGTGTCGGATGCCTCTGCGGGCTATGGCGCGCATGACATCTGGCTGGCGGCGAGCAACGGGTTTTCGGGCGGCTATCGGCGCACCGGGCGGTCGCTGTCCTGCGTCGCCATCGCCGGGGCGGGCACCGGGATGGAGCGGGATTACGACGGCGACAGCCGGACGTATCAGTCCGACCTGCGCGGCGCGGCGGAAATCGGGCGGACGGCGGGTGAGCGGGCGGTGGAGCGACTGAACCCGAAGAAACCGAAGACCGGCACCTATCCGGTGCTATTCGACGAACGCATTTCGTCGTCGCTGATCGGGCATCTGCTGGCCGCCGCCAATGGCGCGGCGGTGGCGCGGGGGTCGTCCTGGCTGATCGGAAAGATCGGGCAACAGGTGCTGCCCGAGGCGCTGTCTCTGGTCGAGGATGCATCGCGACCGCGCGCCTCGGGCTCGCGGCCCTTCGATGGCGAGGGGCTGCCGGTGCAGCGCCGGGCGCTGGTCGAGAACGGCGTGCTGACGGGCTGGACGCTGGACCTGTCGTCGGCCCGCAAGCTGGGGATGGCCCCGACAGGCAACGCCGCGCGGGGGGCGGGCTCGCCGCCATCGCCCGCGAACTGGAACCTGGCGCTGACGCAAGGCACCGCCGGCCGCGCCGACCTGATCCGCGACATGGGGACAGGGCTGCTGGTCACGTCGATGATCGGCAGCACGATCAACGCCAATACCGGGGACTATTCGCGCGGGGCCTCGGGCTTCTGGGTCGAGAACGGCGAGATCGCCTATGCGGTGAACGAATGCACCATCGCGGGCAACCTGCTGGAGATGCTGCCGCGCCTGATTGCGGCAAACGACGCGCGGATGTGGCTGTCGCGGATCGTGCCCTCGGTGCTGATCGAAGGGATGACGCTTGCCGGCAGCTGACCTGCCCCTGCTGATCGAGGCCGCGCGCGAGGCCGGGCGGATTGCCCGCAGCTTCAACGGCGCGGCGAAAAGCTGGAACAAACCGGGTGACGCGGGGCCGGTGACGGAGGCTGACCTGGCGGTCAACGACATGCTGGAAGAGCGGTTGTTGGCCGCGCGACCCGGATACGGCTGGCTGTCGGAAGAGACGCAGGACACACCGGAGCGGCTGGCGCGTGAAAAGGTCTTCATCGTCGACCCCATCGACGGCACCCGCAGTTTTGTCGAGGGCGACGACAGCTGGGCACATTCGCTGGCGGTGGCCGAGAACGGCATCGTCACCGCAGGGGTCGTCTTCCTGCCGATGCGCGACCTGATGTATGCGGCGGCATTGGGCGAAGGGGCGACGCTTAACGGGGAGCCGATCCGGCCCACCGGGGCGAGCGATCTGGCGCAGGCCGAGGTGCTGGCAACCCGCCCCGTCCTGCACGGATCGAACTGGGCCGCCGGCACCGCGCCGGCATTCCGACGCGCTTATCGCCCGTCGCTCGCCTGGCGCATGGCGTTGGTGGCCGAAGGGCGATTCGACGCGCTGCTGACGATGCGGCGCTGCTGGGAGTGGGACATCGCGGCCGGCGACCTGATCCTGCGCGAGGCCGGGGCGGCCTGCACCGACGCCCGCAACGCCACGCTGCGCTTCAACAACCCCGAGCCGATGCGCACCGGAGTGATTGCCGCCAATCCGCGCCTTCACGCGCGGATCGCCGCTGCCGTGCGCCCGCCGCCTGGCTGAACGCCCGCCTTAACTTGACCGTTACAGCCAGTGGACTACGCTCGCGCCGAAAGTCTCCTCCCACCCGAAGGAACCACTGATATGGCCCAGAAACTGCACCTCGTCTTCGGGGGTGAACTGATCGACCCCTCGAAATCCGCCTTCAAAGATGTCAAGGGCATCCACATCGTCGGGATGTTCCCGAACTACGCGACCGCTTACGAGGCCTGGAAGGCCGAGGCGCAGAGGACCGTGGATAACGCCCACATGCGCTATTACATCGCCCATATCCACCGCCTGCGC
>JAGRMS010000487.1 GCA_020441135.1 Pseudooceanicola sp. | reverse complement strand
TGATCGAGACCGGCAGCATCAGCGGGAACGTGATCTCCCAGAACCGCCGCCAGGCCGAACCGCCGTCGACCTCCGCCGCCTCGTGCAGTTCGCGCGGGATCGCCTGCAAGCCAGCCAGGATCATGATCATCATGAAGGGGATGAAGGTCCAGGCATCCATGATCATGATCGTCGCCCGCGCGATCTCGGGCGAGCCGAAGAACGACGGGCTCGACCAGCCAAGCTCGCGGGCCAGCCGGGCGATGGGGCCGAACCGGATCTCCATCATCGACTTGCCGATCATCCAGGAGACCGCGACGGGCGAGAGCATCAGCGGCATCAGGAAGGCGACCCGGAAGAACTTACGGGCGTAGATCTGCGCGTTCAGCAGCAGGGCGAGGCCGAATGCGATGGCGTATTCCACGGCGATGGCGAGCGTATACCACACCATGTTGCGCAGGGCGTTCCAATAGAACGGATCGGCCCACATCTGGCGCAGGTTGTCGAGACCGTTGAACTGCCGCCCGTCGGGCGAGGACAGGTTCCAGCTGGAAAACGCGATGCCGAGCGCGAAGATCAGCGGAAAAACCACCATCGACACCACGAAGAGCACGGCGGGCAGCACGAAAAGCACCCGTTTGCCCCGCTCGCCATGCAGCAGCACCTGAGCCCAGCAGAGGCAGGAGGCCCAGAGCAGGTAGGCATAAAGCGTCGGCCGCCAGGTCTGGAAACCGAACTGCGCCAGGCCGTTCTGCTGGAGAACCTGCGCGAGCACGGTCAGGGCGAAGACAGCCGCCGACCCCCACATGATCGCCCGCCCAAAGGCGATGCGCCGGGCAGAGATGTCGTCGGCGGTGACGACGTGCAGGAACTCGGTTTCGCTGGTCATGGCTCAGGTTAACCAGCCCGGGCGCGTCTGGGAAGCGGGGTTTTGGCCTGACCGGTTTCGCCAGGCGAACGGGTGTCGCGGACGAGAGCTTTGCGCGTTACAGCGGCCTCAACGTCCTACTCCCGCACTTCATCCTTGCCGACGCCCCACAGCGCGGATTTCTCGACCCACCCCTTGTAGCCCCCTGCGGATACCCAGCACCAGTCGACCGAGCACTCCCCAAGGCGCGCCACGACGCCCAGTTCCAACGCGGCATCGACTGGCGCGGCGGCGTCGGGCCGGGTGTGGATCGCGGTCATGTCCTGTTCGATCAGCACGGTGCGCACCCCCGACAGCAGCGCGTAATGCACCCAGCCGCCGACGCCGTCGCGGTCCTGCACGCGGCGCCAGTGGCCGTGTTCGGCCGTAATCTCGAGCGGCATGTCGCGCCGAGTGAAGACCCAGTCGATCCGGTGGGTCAGCGACGGGCCGCGCCGCACGTTGCCCTCGTTCGCCTTCAGCGAGACGAAGCGGGGCAGGGGCAGGTTGGTGACCTGTCCCCGTTTCTGTTCGACGGCTTGTGCGGCGCTGGCCAGCAGGGCGATCACGCCCACGGCTGCAATCCGTGCGTAAAAGGGTCTCAATTGCCTGCCCGTTCCTGCCCGCTTTGGCGGGTCGTGATATTTCGCCCCCGGGGTTCTTGTGCCCCGCCCGATCCTGCGCCACGATGGCATGGAGCGCCGTGGTTTGAGAAGCGTCGGGAGAGCGGATTTGCCAAGAGAGCCCTTGAGTGTTGTCGTTACGCGACGGTTGCCCGAGCAGGTCGAGGCGCGGCTCTCGGAACTGTTCCAGGTGACGCTGCGCCAGGACGACGCGCCGATGTCGCGGGAGGAACTGGTGGCGGCGGCGAAGAGCGCCGACGTGCTGGTGCCGACGATCACCGACGCCATAGACTCGACCCTGCTGGCGCAGGCGGGCGAGCGGCTGAAGCTGATCGCCAATTA
>JAGRMS010000486.1 GCA_020441135.1 Pseudooceanicola sp. | reverse complement strand
GCCACCGGGCGCTGCGCAAGTCGGGGGGCCTCGGCGGCTACCACTGGGGGCTGCCGGTCAAGCGCGCGATCCTCGCCTGGGAGAGCGCCCGCCTCGACGCCTGATGCGCGGCCTTTCGCGCAGGCCGGACGATTTCGGCTGCACAAGGGAACCTTTGCTGCTTTGATGCGTTGAAACCGGCCGGATGAACACGGCTCGAGCACAAGGCAGCACATATGACCCTTCGCACCCCCCTGATCGCCGTCCTCGGCGCTTCGTTTTTCCTCACCGCCTGCGACGATGCGGGCCTGAACGATCCCAACAACCGCAATCGCAACCAGGGCGCGGTGATCGGGGCCGGGATCGGCGCGGCGCTGGGCAACCTGATCGGCAAGGACAGCGAGGCGACGCTGGCGGGCGCGGCCATCGGCGGCATCGCGGGCGGGCTGATCGGCGAGAACCTCGACCGGCAGGAGGCCGACCTGCGCGCCTCGATGTCGAACGGGACGATCACCAACACCGGCAACAGCCTGATCGTGACCCTGCCGCAGGATATCCTGTTTGCCACCGACAGCTTCTCGGTCCGGCCAGACCTGCAGCGCGACCTGCGGGCGCTGGCGGGCAACCTGCAAGCCTATCCGAACTCTTCCGTGCAGATCGTCGGCCATACCGACAACACCGGCGATGCCGCCTACAACCAGGATCTGTCCGAACGCCGCGCCAGCGCGGTGGGCGGCGTGCTGATCGACTCGGGCGTCGCGGCGGGCCGGATCCGCATCGACGGGCGGGGCGAGGACGCGCCGATCGCCTCGAACCTGACGCCGCAGGGCCGGGCGCAGAACCGCCGGGTCGAGATCATCATCGTGCCCACGCGCTGAGCGATGGGGCAGCATCACCTCCTGGGCATCGCCGGGGCGCTGCGCGAGGGGTCGACCAACCGCAAGCTGATGCACGAGGCCGCGCGGCTTTTCGACCCCGCACGGCTGACTGTCGCCGATTTGCGCCTGCCGCTCTACGACGGCGACCTGGAGGAAACGGAGGGCATCCCGCCCGCCGTGCAACTGCTGGCCGACCAGGTCGCGGCGGCGGATGCCATCGTGATCTCGACGCCGGAATACAACAAGGGCCCGCCGGGGGTGCTGAAGAACGCGCTCGACTGGGTCAGCCGCACCAAGCCGAACCCCTGGGCGGGCAAGCCGGTCGCCGTGATGTCGGCGGCGGGGGGCCGCGCCGGGGGCGAGCGCAGCCAGATGATCCTGCGGGCGCTGCTGGTGCCGTTCCAGCCGCTCCTGCTGACCGGGCCGGAAGTGCATGTCGCCGACAGCCGCAACCAGTTCGACGGCGACGGGCGGCTGATTTCGGACTTGTATCTCAAGACGCTGCGCACGCTGACCGACAAGCTGCGCGCCGAGGTCGGCCGTTAAGCCGGGTTCGACACCTCGATCAGGTTGCCGTCCGGGTCGCGCAGATACAGCGACAGGATCGGCCCCGTCGCCCCGGTGCGCCGCACCGGGCCATCCTCCACGTCCACGCCGCAATCCGCCAGGTGCGCCTCCCACCCGGGTAGCGGAGTCGCGCTGAGGAAACACAGGTCCGCGGTGCCGGGACCGGGATGCGCCGCCTTGGGATCGAACTCGCCGCCTTTCGGGTGCAGGTTGA
>JAGRMS010000485.1 GCA_020441135.1 Pseudooceanicola sp. | reverse complement strand
ACATGCACTACATCACCTCGACCCACCTGCTCGACCGGCTGAAGGCGACGACGCTGGTGGTGAACGACCCCTTCTGGGTGCGCAACTTCCCCGAAAAGCTGCTGGTCCTGAACTTCCCCGGCCTGACCCCGCCCACCACCATCGCCCGCGACCTGGAAACCATCCGCGCCTTCAAGGCCAGACATGGCGACATCATCCTGAAACCGCTCTACGGCAACGGCGGCGCCGGGGTGTTCCGCCTGGACGAGACCGACCGCAACCTCTCGTCGCTTTACGAACTCTTCACCGGCTTCTCGCGCGAGCCGCTGATCGTGCAGAAGTTCCTGCCCGACGTCAGCAAGGGCGACAAGCGGGTGATCCTGGTCGATGGCGAACCCGTCGGCGCGATCAACCGCGTGCCCCAGGCGGGCGAGACGCGGTCGAACATGCACGTCGGCGGCCGCCCCGAGAAAGTCGGCCTGACCGAGCGCGACCGCGAGATCTGCGCCACCATCGGCCCCCTGCTGCGGGAAAAGGGCCAGGTCTTCGTCGGCATCGACGTCATCGGCGACTACCTGACCGAGATCAACGTGACCTCGCCCACCGGCATCCAGGAGCTGGAGCGCTTCGACGGCACCAACGCCGCCGAGAAGATCTGGCAGGTGATCGAGGCGAAGGTCGGTTAAGGCCCCGCCAACCGGAATGTCCCCGGCCCGCTGCGGGCCGGGCAATGCCCCCTCGCAAGGTCTGCGCGCGCCCTGTCCCACCGTTCGCACCGGCCGCGGCCAGCGTCACATCTCCTCGACCGTCAGCACCCCTTCCAGGCTTTTCAGCGCCCCCCGGATCGCCGGGTTCAGGGCAAAGTCCTGCCCGAGGTCGATATCCACCTCGCCCGGCAGCCCCGGGTCCATCAGGCAGAGCGTCACCTGCCCGCGCCCGGCGTTGCGAGCGGCGGCCCGGGCCCCTTCGAGAACCGAGGCGATGGTCGCCACCGCCCCCGGCGCATTGACGAAAACGCGCAGCCCGCTCGCCTCGGCCCCGGCCACCGCCGTGTCGATCGGCCCGACCGAGCGGGCGAGCAGTTTCAACTGGTCCGCCTCCATCGTCGCCTCGACCGTGATCACCACCTTCGACCCGGTGTCGAGATGCTGGCGCGCGGCCTCCAGCGTGTCCGAGAAGACCGTCACCTCGTAGGCCCCCGTGGCATCGCTCATCTGCACGAAGGCAAAGCGGTTGCCACGCGCCGACTTGCGCTCCTGCCGTCCGGCGACGATCCCCGCCAGCTTGGCAACCTGCGGCCCCCGCGCGGTCTTTTCCCGCAGCTCGTCGAGCGTCAGCACCCCCTTGCGCTTCAGCGCCCCGGTGTAATCGTCCAGCGGATGGCCCGAAAGGTAGAAGCCGATCGCCTTGAACTCTTCCGCCAGCCGTTCGGCGGGCAGCCAGTCGGCGCCGCCCGCCAGCCGCGGTTCGGGCAGGTCGTCGCCCGCCTCCCCGAAGAGCGACACCTGCGCCGACCCCTTCTGGTCATGAATCGCCGCCGAATAGGCCACCAGCGCGTCGAGACTGTCGAACACCCGACGCCGGTTCGGGTCGAGCTGGTCGAAGGCGCCGGCCCGTGCCAGCATCTCCATCGGCCGCTTGCCGACGCGCTTCAGGTCGGCCCGCCGGGCCAGGTCGAAAAGCGTGGCGAAGGGCTTGTCGCGCCCGTTCACCTGCCGCGCCTCCACGATCAGCCGCATCGCCTCGACCCCGACGTTCTTCAAGGCCCCAAGCGCATAGACCAGCGCGCCCTTCTCGACCGTGAAGCTCGCTCCCGAACGATTGACGCAGGGCGGCACCACCTCGATGGACAGCGCCTTCCTCACCTCCTCGCAATAGATCGCCAGCTTGTCGGTCAGGTGGAT
>JAGRMS010000484.1 GCA_020441135.1 Pseudooceanicola sp. | reverse complement strand
GGCCCCAGCAGCGCATAGGCGCCGCCGTCCTCCCAGACGTGGTCGATGCGTTTCAGCGCATAGTCGTCCTCGCCCGCCGGGGCGGCGAGGTAGCTGTGGCGCAGGTTCTCAAGCGTGATCTTCGCCATTACGCCGCCAGCGCCCCGTCCGGCGCGAAGTAGAAACAGCGCGAGGCGTCCATGAAGAACTGGTGATCCTGCCCGACCCGATAGGGATGCACGCCGTGCGACAGCGACACCCAGGCGCCGCCCGGAAGGTTGAAATGCGCGCTCGACTCCGACCCCGACAGCTCGGTGACAAGAACGGTCCCGGTCATCGGCACATCCGCCCCCCGGTCGCGCAGCGGCAGGACATAGTTGGGCCGCACCGCGACGGTATAGTCGCCGTCGGTCAGGTTGACGGCGGGGCCCGACAACTCCCACGAGATGCTCTCGCCCATATGCGCGCGCGTGCCGCGCTTGACGATGGGGGCGGTGTTGATCGGCGGATTGGAAAACACCTGCGCCGCCGTCAGGGTCTGCGGGTGGCGATAGATTTCCGCCGTCGCGCCGTATTGCACCACGCGCCCGTCGTGCATCAGCACCGTGCGCCCGCCCAGCATCAGCGCCTCTTCCGGTTCGGACGTGGCATAGACCACCACCGCGCCGCGCCCGGCGAACAGCTCGGGCAACTGGTCGCGCAACTCCTCGCGCAGCTTGTAGTCGAGGTTGGCGAGCGGTTCGTCGAGGAACACCGCCTGCGCCTCCTTCACGATGGCGCGGGCCAGCGCGGTGCGCTGCTGCTGGCCGCCCGACAGTTCCTGCGGGCGGCGTTTCAGCATCGGCGTCAGCTGCAACAGCTTCGCCGCCTGCTCCACCCGCCCCGCGATCTCGGACTTCGCCATGCCCGCGACCCGCAAGGGCGAGGCGATGTTGTCGAAGACGGTCATGTGCGGGTAATTGACGAAGAACTGATGCACCAGGCTGATGTTGCGCTTTTGCGTCGACAGCCGCGTCACGTCGCGCCCGTTCATCTTGATCGTCCCGCTCGCCGCCGGGTCCAGGCCCGCCATCAGCTTGATCAGCGAGGTCTTGCCCGCCCCGGTCTCGCCCAGCAGCACGTTGAACGCGCCCGGATGCAGCGTCAGCGTCACCGGCTTGACATGCGTCACCGCGCCGACCCGCTTGGTGACATTCACCAGCTCGATGGTCATTGGTCTCCCCCCTTGCGCGCGCGCCCCCCCGGCGCGTGTCCTGTCTTCGATGATCCGGGGCCCCGCGAAGGGGCCCCGGTGCCGGGATCGGGGCGGAGGAAGGACAGTCCGCCACCCGACCGGTGTCTACTGGTTCCAGCGCGCCACGAGGTCGTCGTAGTTGACGGTCTCGCCCTGGGGCTTTTCGTTGTCGAGCTTGGCCTTCGCCCCACCCTTGCCCAGCCACTCGGACGGATCCTTGGGCTCGTTCAGGCGCGGGCCGCAGCCGCCGTAGACATTGGCCGCCTCGTCCGCCTGCTGCATCCGGGCCATGGTGATGTCCATTTCCTCGGCCAGGCGGTCCATCGCCTGCTGCGGCGTGAAGGCGCCCGAGTTCACGTCCCCGATCTGCTGCCACCAGATCTGCGCCAGCTTCGGATAATCCGGCACGTTGATGCCGGTCGGCGACCAGGCCACGCGGTCGGGCGAGCGGTAGAACTCGACCAGTCCGCCCAGCTTCGGCGCACGCTCGGTAAAGCTTTCATGCCGCACGGTCGTGTCGCGGATGAAGGTCAGGCCGACGTGGCTCTTCTTGACGTCCACCGTCTTGGACACGACGAACTGGGCATAAAGCCAGGCCGCCTTGGCGCGGTCGTCGGGCGTGGACTTGAGGAAGGTCCACGACCCCACGTCCTGATAGCCGACCTTCTGGCCTTCTTCCCAGTAGGGGCCATGCGGGCTGGGCGCCATCCGCCACAGCGGGTTGCCCTGGTCGTCGACGGTGTTGTTGCCATCCGCCTTCGACTTCACCATGTCCGCGGTAAAAGCCGTGTACCAGAAGATCTGCTGCGCCACGTTGCCCTGGCTCAGCGCCGGCAGCGACTGGTAGAAATCGTACGACGCCGCCCCCGGAGGCGCGAACTTGCGCAGCCACTCGTCCCACTTCGCAATCGCATAGACCGCCGCCGGACCGTTGGCCTCGCCCCCGCGCGACACCGAGGCGCCGACCGGGTTGCAGGTGCCCGCCTCCATGCGGATGCCCCATTCGTCGATCGGGATGCCGTTCGGCTCGCCCTTCGATCCGGCGCCCGCCATCGACAGCCAGGCGTCGGTCATGCGCCAGCCAAGGTCGGGCGCGCGCTTGCCATAGTCCATGTGGCCGTAGATCCTGACCCCGTCGATTTCCTTCACGTCGTTGGTGAAGAACTCGGCGATATCCTCGTAGGCCGACCAGTTGACCGGCACGCCCAG
>JAGRMS010000068.1 GCA_020441135.1 Pseudooceanicola sp. | reverse complement strand
TGCCGGTGCCGGTCTGCGCCAGCCCCATGACGTCGCGCCCGTTCAGCGCGTGCGGGATGGCCTGGTTCTGGATCGGGGTCGGTTCGGTAATGCCCATGCGGGCAAGGCTTGCCACCAGTTTCGGCGGCAGGTCCATCATGTCGAAGTCGCTCAAAGTCTATCCTTTATGCGGCACGCAACGGGCGCACCGGTCTTCGCCCGCCGTCCGGCGGACTCGTGGGTGTGCGCACGCACCTCTCGCCCGGCGGCACCCTGCCGCGCGGACTGGTCCGGCGCTTGTGGCCCCACGCGTGATCTTGGGAACAATCCAGCATCGTCTTGCGGTCGGGCCCCAGAGGGGGCCGGGCGGTTTGACCCGCTCTTGGTCTGTCCTGCTCACGCAGCAGAAGACGACGCCATGGGTGGGCACATGGACGCTGCGGCGCGGAAAGTCAACCTCTGCGCGCAGAATGACGGTGGAAAGGAGGCGACGGACGCGCTAGAGGAAGGTTCCACCGGGTGGGGCGAGGATGGCGGAACCGATCACAGCGCGTTGCGAGGCCAAGGGCCTGCGGATGACCGGCCAGCGCCGGATCATCGCGCAGGTGCTGGAGGACAGCAGCGACCACCCCGACGTGGAGGAGCTTTACGCCCGCGCCAGCGCGCTGGACGCCGGCATCTCGCTTGCCACGGTCTATCGCACGGTGAAACTGTTCGAGGAGGCCGGCATCCTTGACCGGCTGGAATTCGGCGACGGCCGTGCGCGTTATGAAGACGCCGAGCGCGATCACCACGACCACCTGATCGACATCCAGACCGGCGCGGTGATCGAATTTGTCGACCCCGAGATCGAGGCCCTGCAAGAGAAGATCGCCGCCAAACTGGGCTACGATCTGCGCGGGCACCGCCTGGAACTGTACGGCGTCCCGCGCAAGAAGCGGTAGGCTCAGACCTTTTCGATTTCCTTGACGGTCGATTTCAGGCCGGCGAATTCCTTCATGAGCTTGTCGGCGGTCTGAATGGACTTGCCGAGCTTTGCCTGGCTGGGTTCGGCCCTGTCGAACTTTGCCAGATCCTTTTCCAGACCGGCCAGCATCTTCATGACCTTGTTGCGATCCTGCTTTGCCATTTCCTTTACTCCTTTTGGACGTTGTAGCGATCAGAGATTGTTGTCGACCTGGGCCAGCATGGCTTCGGCCTTTGCGATCGTTGCCTCGGCATAGGCGCGTTTCTGTTCGCGTGCCTTGACCTGCTTGTCGTCCAGCAGCAGATCGTGGCCGGTTGCCGATTTCTTCTTCTTGTTCTTGGGATCGTAGGCCGCCACCATGGTCTTCAGCGTGGCCAGCTCGCGGTTGACCATGATGACCGCATTGCGTGCATAGGCGCGGGCGTTGTCATAATAGGTCGTGTATTGACCCGCTTGCGTGACACGCATCTCCAGGTCGCTCTGAATCTTGCGTGTCTTGGGTGTATCGACCACCGCGTAATTCGCGTCCCACTCGGTCTCGATCTGCGCCCGAAGCCGCGGGATGATCATATCGACCAGCGAGCTGAGCTGAATGCGATATTCCAATTGCGCCTTCAGGTGCGTCTTCAGCGTATCCACTTCCCGGCCAAGGGTCTGAGTTTGATTGAAGAGCTTGCTGGCCATGTTCTGTCCTCGTTTGCTATGAGACATTGATGGCCGTATTCCGCCGGTGATTCTGTGAATTCAGTCACATAGCGGAAACAATTGCTGACGCGTGAACGGACAGGAAATTCAGAGGGGTCACAACGGCCGGATCTTCAGCCGCGTCACCCTGTTGCCCTCGCGCGCGAGCACCTCGAAGCGGAAGCCGTGAAAGCTGAAGACCTGGCCGACGGTCGGGATCATCTGCGCCTCGTGGATCACCAGCCCGGCAACGGTATTCGCCTCGTCGTCGGGCAGAGCCCAGTCGGTGGCGCGGTTCACGTCGCGGATGGTCATGGCGCCGTTGACGATGAACTGGCCGTCCTCGGTGCGTTTCAGCGGGTGTTCGGCGTGGGGGTCGAATTCGTCGGTGATCTCGCCGACGATTTCCTCGAGGATATCCTCGAGCGTGATCAGCCCCTGGAGCGATCCGTATTCGTCGACCACCAGCGCGAAATGCGTCCGCATCCGCAGGAACTGGCGCATCTGCTCGTCCAGCGTCGTGGTCTCGGGGATGAAATACGGCGACATCGCCACATCGGTGATCTTGAAGCGCGCCAGCGCCTTCGCGTTGGCCTCGGCCCCGTCGATCATCTTGTACATCGCCCGCAACAGATCCTTGGCGTGGACCACGCCGACGATGTTCTCGGGCTCGTCACGGAAGACCGGCAATCGGGTGTGCGGGCTGGCGAGGCACTGACGCAGGATGTCGGTCGGGGAATGGGCCGCATCGACCATCTCGATCCGCGAGCGGTGGAGCATGATTTCCTCGACCGTGCGGTCGCCGAGGTCCAGCGCGCCGAGAATACGGTCGCGGTCTTCCTTTTCGACCACGCCCTCGGAATGGCCGAGTTGCAGCGCCCCGGCGATCTCTTCGCGCACGGCGAGGATATGGCTGTCGGGATCGACGCGCACGCCGAACAGCCGCAGTATCCCGCGCACCAGCAGGCGGACGGCGGTGACAATGGGCGTCAGGATCTTGACCAGCACGAGGATCGGCAGGGCGACGAAGGAGGCCGCGCGCTCGGGGTTGGAGATGGCATAGGTCTTGGGCAGCACCTCGGAAAAGATCAGCACCAGCAAGGTCATCACCAGCGTGGCGATGGCGACGCCGCCGTCGCCGAAGATGCGCGTCAGCAGCGAGGTCGCCAGCGAGGCGGCGAGGATGTTGACGACGTTGTTGCCAAGGAGGACCGAGCCGATCAGGCTTTCGTTGTCCTCGGTCACTTTCAGCGCGTTGGCGGCCCCGGCCGAGCCCTTGTCGGCCTGCGACTTCAGCTTGGCGCGCGACGAGGCGGTCAGCGCGGTTTCAGAGCCCGAGAAGAACGCCGAACACACCAGCAGGACCAGGATCGCCCCGGCGGTGATCCAGAAGGTGACGTCAAGCGGGCCGGCGGCGGCGTCCATGATCTTGCCTTTTGTGGTTGCAGCCCGTGTTATGGGCGTGGCGGCGGCGGCGATCAAGGGGGGCGGGATGCGGCTGGACGACCTGAAAGAGCTGAGCGGCGATGTGCTGCTGTTCGGCGGGCCTTATTCCAACCTGTCGGCGCTGCGGGCGCTGCTGGCAAAGGCTGACCACCTGGGCATTCCGCCCGGGCGGTGCATTTGCACGGGCGACATCGTGGCTTATGGGGCGGAGGCGGCGGAATGCGTGACGCTGGTGCGCGAGGCGGGGATGCCGGTTGTCGCGGGCAATTGCGAGCGGCAGCTGGGCGCGGGGGCGGCCGATTGCGGCTGTGGCTTCGACGAGGGCAGCGCCTGCGACCTGGCATCGGCCAGCTGGTACGGCCATGCGATGCGGATGCTGGGTCGTGATGCCTGCGACTGGATGGCGGGGTTGCCCGATGCCGTGACGTTCCGCCATGCGGGAAAGCGGTATGCTGTGATCCACGGCGGGATCAGCGACATTGCCCGGTTTCTCTGGCCGGTGTCGCCGGAGGCCGCGTTTGCAGAGGAAATCGCCCTGTTGCCGGGGACGGTGGAGCGGGTGATCGCGGGGCATTGCGGGCTGCCTTTCCTGCGCCGGGTCGGGCGGGTCGAGTGGATCAATGCAGGCGTGATCGGGATGCCGCCGCACGACGGCGGGACGCAGACTAGATTTGCGGTGCTGTCGGCGGCAGGCGAGGTGCGGATCGAGCGGCTGGACTACGATCCCGGCCCTTCGGTCGCGGCGATGCAGGCGGCAGGGCTGGTGCAGGGCTACGAAAGTGCCTTGCTGTCGGGCTGGTGGCCCAGCGAGGATATCTTGCCGCCACAGCTGCGCCGGGGCTACTTGCGCGCCAGCGGGTGACGGGTCAGGACCAGTTCGCTGAGGTGTTCGTCGAGGACATGGGTATAAATCTCGGTCGTCGCCACGTCGGCGTGGCCCAGCATGGTCTGGATTGAGCGCAGGTCGGCGCCGTTGGCCAGCAGGTGCGTGGCGAAGGCGTGGCGCAGAGTGTGCGGCGTAACCTTTGCGGGAGAGACTCCGCCGGCCACCGCCAGTTCCTTGATCAGCAGGTAGAAGCGATGGCGCGTCAGGTGCCCGGCGCTGCCATGCGAGGGGAAGAGGTGTTTCGACTGTGCGCGCTTCGCCTCGAGCGCGGCGTCGCGGGCCACCAGCCACTCGGACAGTGCCTTGCGCGCTGGCGGGGACAGCGGCACCAGCCGTTCCTTGCCGCCCTTGCCCAGCACCAGCAGCATCTTCGGATCGCCCCGCGCCGCCGCCACCGGCAGGCCGACCAGTTCGCTGACCCGCATGCCGGTGGCATAGAGCAATTCCATCAGGCAGGTGTTGCGCAGCCGGTCCTCGGGCGTGCGCCCGGACCGGCGCGCAGCCTCGAGCAAGCGTGTGACTTCCGGCACGTCGAGCGTCTTGGGCAGGCGCGCATCGCGGCCCGGGCCGCGGATCTGGATCGCCGGGTTTTCCGCCCGCCAACCTTCATCGAAGGCAAAACGGTAGAGCTGGCGGATCGCCGACAGCCGCCGCGCGCGTGTGGCCGTCGAAAGCCCCTGGGTGTCGCAGAAGACGAGGTAGGTCTCGATATCGTCGCGCCCTGCCCCGGCAAAGGTCAGCCCCTTGCGCTCCAGCCAGGCCGCAAAGTCCTTGAGGTCGCGCCCGTAGGCAGCCTGGGTGTTCCGCGCCGCGCCGAGTTCCGCCGCCTGGGCGTCGAGAAAGACCGAGATCCAGCGGTGCGGATGGTCCGGCGCGGTCATGTCCTGCCCCGGTCGAGCAGCATCAGTTGCAGGCAGGCACGCCGGGTCAGATCCTCGAGCCCCACCAACCGCAAGGCTGCGATGGCACCGGCAAGATCCACCGGGTTGCCCCGCGCGCCACGGTCAAAATATTCCATCGCCCGCAGGATGCCTTCTCCCAGCCGCCCCGAATCAAGCGCGATCCGCACCCGATCGGGCAGCACCGTGCCCGAGGCAAAGCCGCTGGCGATCGCCTCGGCCCGCGCATCCGGCGCGGCAACCTCGCCGGGGCGGCCCTGCGCCAGGGCCACCAGGAAGCGGGTCAAAGGCTTGTCGTCGGGCGGCGAGGCGGCGGCCAGTTCGTAGTCCGCCGACAATAGCCTAACCCGCCAGGCGAGCGCCCTTGCGCCGGAATCCTCCAGCGGCACTCGGGACAGCGGCTCGGCAAAGAGATCCGCGAAGGCGGTTTCCAGCTGCACGTCGGCCATCGCCTTCCAGACCGCGGGCAGGGTCTTTTCGACGCCCGCAACGCTCCCCTGTCCCAGCGCGGTCTCGAAGCGTTGCAGCGCCTGCACCCGGTCCCAGATGCCGCCCGAGGCCGCCGCCTCGCGCTCGGTGTAAAGCCCCAGCAGCCGGTTCGGCGGCAGCGCCCCGGCGCGGGTCAGGCGTTCCGCCGCCTCCAGCTGCGCCTTCCACCCGGCGAGGTCGCGCAGGTCGGCGGCAGCAAAGGCGGCGGGCATCGCGGCGGTCGGCAGCGGCTCGCCAACCGCCTCGAACAGGCGGAAGGCCAGCGGGTCGGCGGCCACCGGCGCGGCCAGCGGCGGCGCGCCGTCAAAGACCTCGGGGCTGAGGAAGCGGTCCAGCAGTTCCATGCGGTCTTCGGGCAGCAGGTCGAGCGCGTGGGCCGCTTCCAGCAGCAGCGCGCCGGTCTGCCAGTCGCCGCCGCGCACCGCGCAGAAGATACGTGCGCCGTAGTCCGGCAGCAGCGTCGGACTGGCGGCAAGCGCGGTGCAGCCCTTGTCCTCGTCCCCGGTCAGCAGGGTCGCGTCGAACCAGCGGCGAAAGCGGTCGGGCGTGTCCGTTCCGGCGGATTCGGCCAGCGTCTGCGCCGGTTCCACCGCGCCCATCGCCACCAGCCGGTCGATCCGCGCCAGCAGCAGCGGCTCGGCCCCTTCCTGCGGGGCGCGGGTTTCGGACAACAGCAAGGTATAGAGCAGCGTCTGCATCGCCGGATAGCGCGCCGGAACCGTCCTGACTAAAGGCGCCAGCGCGGCGCCGTCGTTGCCCTGCCACAACTCTTCCGGCAACCCGGTCACCGACGAGGGCACCAGCCCCAGCGGCGGCTCTGCCGCATGAAGCGGCCGCACGTCCACCTGCGGATGCAGCGCCGAACGCGACACCGGCGGCTCGTTCAGCACGGGCCCCGTGCGCACCGGCGGCGTGTTCTTCCCCAGCCAGTCGATCGCCGTAAGCGGCGCCTGCGCCGCCGCCGTCACCGGCAGAATCAGCGCCAGCGCCAGTCCCTCAATCCGCATTCAGCACCACGGGCTTGCGTATCTCCTGTTGCGGGGCGTCGAAATCGGTCCCGAGGACCGGCCCGAGGTAAGCATAACCCACAACACCCAGAAACGCCAAACACGCCAGATAGATCACGAACTTGATCAGCTTCCCCATGGCGTCCCCTCTGGCCCTGCTCTTGTTTTGGACAAGTTATATATGGCCTTTTTCACAAGATCACGTCATTCAGGCGAAATGAGCGGAATTGAGCAGGCTGCGGTGCGCAATGCACCCGCCCCGGGCGCGGGGCGGCTGCGAAAGACCGTTGTCATGATCGGCATGATGGGCGCCGGAAAGACCGCCGTGGGGCGCGCGCTGGCCGCTCGCCTGGGGGTCAAGTTTCTCGACAGCGACGCCGAGATCGAGACCGCCGCGAACATGACGGTGCCCGAGATCTTCGTGCGCGATGGCGAACCCTTCTTTCGCCGCAAGGAGTCGCAGGTGATCGCCCGGCTGCTGGACGAGGAACGCTGCGTGCTCTCCACCGGCGGCGGGGCCTTCCTGGCCGAGGTCAACCGGCGCACCATCTCGGAAAAGGGCGTCTCGGTCTGGCTGAACGCCGCGCCCGAGGTGCTGTGGAACCGCGTGCGCCACAAAGAATCGCGGCCCCTGCTGAAGACTGCGAATCCGCGCGCCACGCTGTTCGAACTCTACGCCGCGCGCAAGCCAGTCTATGCTCAGGCCGACCTTCAGGTGATTTCCGAAGGCGACGTTTCGGTCGAGCAGATGGTGGACCGGGTGCTTGCCGTGCTGGCGACGCGACCGGACGTTCTGGAGCCTGCATGAATACTGTCCATGTCGACCTTGGGGCGCGCAGCTATGACGTGCGCATCGGCCCCGGCCTGATCGCCCGTGCGGGGGCCGAGATCGCGCCCCTGCTGCCCCGCCCCCGCGTGGCCGTGCTGACCGACGCCACCGTCGCGGGCCTGCACCTCGACACCCTGCGCGACGGGCTGGCGGCCGAGGGCATCGCCATGGAGGCGCTGGCCCTGCCCCCCGGAGAAGGCACCAAGAACTGGACCCACCTGCAACGCGCAACCGAGTGGCTGCTGGAACAGAAGGTGGAGCGCCGCGACGTGGTGATCGCGCTGGGTGGCGGCGTGATCGGCGACCTTGCGGGCTTTGCCGCCGCGATCCTGCGGAGGGGCGTGCGCTTCGTGCAACTTCCGACGTCGCTGCTGGCGCAGGTCGACAGTTCGGTCGGGGGCAAGACCGGGATCAATGCGGCGCAGGGCAAGAACCTCGTCGGAGCCTTCCACCAGCCCTCGCTGGTGCTGGCCGATACCAGTGTGCTGGATACCCTGCCCCCACGCGACTTCCTCGCCGGTTACGGTGAGGTGGTGAAATACGGGTTGCTGGGCGATGCCGCCTTCTTCGACTGGCTGGAAGGGAATGCCCCGGCGCTCGCCTCGGGCGATCCGCAGGCGCGGCTGCACGCCGTCACCCGCTCGGTCCAGATGAAGGCCGAGATTGTCGCGCGGGACGAGACCGAACAGGGCGACCGGGCGCTGCTGAACCTTGGGCATACCTTCGCCCATGCCCTGGAGGCGGCAACCGACTATGGCGGCCGCCTGCTGCATGGCGAGGCGGTGGCGATCGGCTGCGCGCTGGCTTTCGACCTGTCGTCCCGGCTGGGATTGTGCAGCCAGGAAAGCCCGGTGCGCCTCCGCGCGCACTTGGCCGCGATGGGGATGTCGCGCGACCTGAGCGACATTCCGGGCGACCTGCCGGCGGCCGAGGCGCTGCTGGCGCTGATGGGACAGGACAAGAAGGTTGTGGACGGCAAGCTACGTTTCATCCTCGCCCGCGCCATCGGGCAGGCCTTCGTGACGGCAGACGTGCCACCCGATGCGGTGCTGGACGTTCTGCGGGACTCGGTCCGGGCATGAGCGACCGCCGCCCGATGGACAGCTTCGGCGCCGCCGCGCTGATCGGTTTTTCCGCCCTGCTCGCCTTCAACCAGGTGGTCATCAAGCTGACCACGGCCGGGGTCGCCCCGGTGGCGCAGGCAGGTATCCGCTCGGTCGGCGCGGTGATCGTCCTGCTGCTCTGGGCGCGCTGGCGCGGCATCCGCTTCGACGTGCCCCGCGCGGCGCTGCCCTGGGGCATCCTGTCGGGCTTCATCTTCGCTTTCGAGTTCCTCTGCCTCTTCGTCGCGCTGGACCTCACCACTGTCTCGCGCGCCTCGATCATCTTCTACACCATGCCGGTCTGGCTGGCGCTGGCGGCGCATTTCGTCCTGCCGGGTGAGCGGCTGACGGGCGTGCGGGTGCTGGGCCTGGCGCTGGCCGTGCTGGGCGTTGTCATCGCGATGGGCGACCGGTCGAACGGGCAGGCGTCCTTGGCCGGGGACATCCTGGCCTTGGTCGCCACCTTCGGCTGGGCCGCCGTGGCGCTGATGGTTCGAGCAACTCCGCTGTCGCGCACGCCGCCGGTCACGCAGCTGATGTTCCAGGTGGCCCTGTCGGCCCCGATCCTGCTGGCCGCCGCCCCGCTGTTCGGCCCGCTGATCCGCGACTTTCAGCCGGTTCATGCCCTGTCGCTGCTGTTTCAGTCCGTCTGCGTCGCCTCGCTGGGCTTCATGGCCTGGTTCTGGCTGCTGACGATATACCGGGCCTCCAGTGTCGCCTCCTTCGCCTTCCTCGCCCCGGTGCTGAGCGTGATCTTCGGCTGGGCGATCCTGGGCGAACATATCGGCCCGCTGATCTGGGTGGCGCTGGGGCTGGTCGCGGCGGGCATCTTCCTGATCAACCGCCGCTGAAGTGAAACGCGCCCCCAAGCAGGGGCGCGTCGATGACAGGTCCGACCGTATCAGGCCTTCTTGCGGCGGCGCATCGCCACCAGCCCACCGAGCCCGCCAAGAAGCAGAGCGGCGGAGGCCGGAACCGGCACCGGCGAAGGCGGCGGAGCGACGGCAGCGGCGGCGAGCGCCTGGGACTTGTTCCAGCGGGGCGTGAACTGCCCGCGCACTTCTCCCCCCGAATTCTCGGCGGTGTGGACGTTGACATAGATGCCGCCGCCTTTCACCGCCTGCAGAAAGTCCATGAAGGTCAGGTCGGTGATGTTCAGATCGGCGAAGGCGACCTTTTCGGCCTTCATTCGGAAGCCCTTGCCGCCGTCCCAATACTTCGCATTGCCATAGGCGAAGGGCACAACCACCGGCCCGTTCACACCGGCGACCGCCAGATGCAGATGCACCGGACCCAGGCCGCTCACGTCGAGAAGGTCGGACTTGGTCAGGCCGAGAACGGTCATCTTGAAGGTCAGGCTCTCGTCCGTCTTGTCGAGCTTGAGTTGCGCCCGCCCCTTGGCTGCGGTCGATACGGCTACCGGCTCCTGACTACCGTCCACCTTGGCGTGAAACACGCTGACGGGCGCTGCCGACAGCGGCAACGCCGAGGACAGTGCCACGGCAGCGGCGGAAAGGATAAGCTTGGATGATTTCATGTATCATGGTCCCCACTTGTAAACGCTTCAAGGCACACCATGCACCCGAGCTTCACACGGACACGACGTCTCACGCGCGCGGGGGTTCCATTAAATCTTCGGTCTTCAGACTGTTTTTTGTGTCAGAAATAAGGCAAGGGCCGCCCAACCGGACGGCCCTCGGAAATGCTGGTGTTCCCGTGGCTTAACGCTTGGAGAACTGGAAGCTGCGGCGGGCCTTGGCCTTGCCGTACTTCTTGCGTTCCACCACGCGGCTGTCACGGGTCAGGAAGCCTGCCGCCTTGAGCGCGCCGCGCAGCGCGGGATCGTAGAGTTGCAGCGCCTTCGAGATGCCGTGCTTGACCGCACCGGCCTGGCCGGACAGACCGCCGCCCGCAACCGTCGCGTTGACGTCGAACTGGCCCGAGACGCCGGCAACCGTGAAGGGCTGGCGCAGGATCATCTGGAGCACGGGACGGGCGAAATACTCGCTCATCGGCTTGCCGTTGACGATAACCTTGCCGGAACCCGGCTTGATCCAGACGCGGGCGACCGCGTCTTTCCGGCGACCCGTGGCATAAGCGCGGCCCTGTGCGTCGAGTTCCTGCTCGCGCAGCGGTGCATTGCTGACGACGGGGGCTGCAGTGTCTTCGGCTTCGGTAACGGCAGCAGCGCCGTTGCCGGTGATGTTCTTCAGATCGGCGAGATCGGAAACGGTGTTGTTATCGTCGGCCATTATGCGCCCACCTTGTTCTTGCGATTCATCGAAGCGACGTCGAGCGTTTCGGGCTGCGTGCCGCCATGTGGATGTTCAGTGCCGGCGTAGAGGTGCAGCGCCTTCATCTGCTGGCGACCAAGCGGGCCACGCGGAATCATGCGTTCCACGGCCTTTTCCAGCACACGTTCAGGGAAGCGGCCATCCAGAACCTTGTCTGCCGTTACTTCCTTGATGCCGCCGGCATAGCCGGTGTGCTTGTAATAGGTTTTCTGCTTGAGCTTGTTGCCTGTCAGCCGGACCTTGTCGGCATTGATGACGACGACATGATCGCCGCAATCGACATGCGGGGTAAAGCTCGGCTTGTGCTTGCCGCGCA
>JAGRMS010000067.1 GCA_020441135.1 Pseudooceanicola sp. | reverse complement strand
GCCGAGCGTGCCGCCGGCGCAGATCACCCCCGCCGCGAAGCTGCGCTGGTAGCCGGCGTTCGCCATCGCCGGGTAGGCCAGCAGCCCCATCAGCGTCACCACCGCGCCGACGATGCCGGAGGCGGTGGAGAAGACCGCGCAGGTCAGCAGCGCCGCGACGGCGAGCGCGCCGGGCAGGTTGCGGGCGGCCATGTAGAGCGAGAAGAACAGGCGGTCGACGATGTTGGCGCGTTCGACCACATAGCCCATGAACAGGAAGAGCGGGATGGCGACCAGCGTGTCGTTTTCCATCACCGAATAGGTGTTCTGGTTCAGCAGGTAGAAGATGTTGTTGCTGAAGAGGTCCGCGAAGCTGTGCGGCACATCGGTGTAATAGGCGTAGTAGCCAAAGCCCACGCCCATGGCGAGCAGGGTGAAGGCGATGGGGAAGCCGAGCAGCACCAGCACGATGAACATGCAGAGCATCAGGATGGCGACTTGGGGGTCCGTCATTTTCGTGGTTCTTTCCTGAAGGGCTCAGCGGGCCGGGTCAGCGGGGCGCGGGACGGCAGCCGGGTCCATGTCGACCAGCATGTCCTCGGTCTCGCGCACGTCGTCGATGCGGGCGGGCCAGGCGCCGTCGCGCATGGCGATCCAGCAGCGCATCAGCTCGGCCAGGCCCTGGATCATCAGCAGCGCGCCCGCGACCGGGATCAGCGTCTTGAAGAAGTAGATCTGGATGCGGGCGGGGCTGTTCCAGCTGACCTCCTTGTAGCGCCAGCTGTCGGCGGCGATTTCCCAGCCGTACCAGAACAGGGCGAGGATGCCGGGGAAGAAGAACAGGATGTAGAGCACGAAATCCACCCGCGCCTGCCAGCGCACCGGGAACAGGCGGTAGAGCACGTCGCCGCGCACATGGCCGTCCTGCGCCAGCGCATAGGCGCCCGACATCAGGAACAGCGCGCCGTACATCTGCACCATCACGTCGAAGGCCCAGACGGTGGGGCTGTTCAGGACGTAGCGGACGAAGACCTCGTAGCTGACCGCGAGGGTCAGGATCAGGATGCACCAGCCGAAGGCCTTGCCGACCCATTGGCTCAGCCCCTCGATGGCATGGATGATGGACAGCACGCGCGCCTCCGCTGCTTTGCTCGACATGACGACGGGGGCCGGTTTCGCGGCCCCCGTCGCGGTTCACCACACCGGATCAGCCGTAGTAGTGGGCGTAAGCCTGCTTGTAGTCCGGCTGGTTCAGGTTCAGGTAGCCCATGACGTTCTTGGCATAGGCCTTCTGGCTTTCGATCACCTTGGCAAAGAACGGATCCTCGCCCGAGATGCGGTCGACCACGATGTCCCAGGCGTCGAGCTGGGCCGCCATCACGTCATCCGGCGTGCGGTAGACGGCGACGCCCTGTTCGTCCTGGAGCGTGCGCAGGTCGTTCGCGTAACGCAGCGTGTTGTTCCAGTAGAAGTTGGAATTCTCCGCCTCGGAGGCATACTTGAGGATCGCCTGGAGTTCGGGCGCGAGGGCGTCGTATTTCTTCTTGTTGAAGGTGACTTCGAAGAACTCCTGACTCTGGTGGTAGGAGGCCAGCATGTAGATCTTGGACACGTCCTGCATCCCGAAGTCGCGGTCGGCGGTCGGGTTGTTGAACTCGGCCGCGTCGATCAGGCCGGACTTCATGGCGGGCTGGATTTCGCCGCCGGGCAGCTGGACCACGGACATGCCCATTTCCAGCAGCACGTCGGCGGCAAGGCCCACGGTGCGGTACTTCAGGCCCTTCATGTCGTCGGCGCTGGTGATCTGCTTCTTGAACCAGCCGAGCGGCTGCGCCGGCATGGGCGAGTTGAAGAAGGACACGACGTTCAGGCCGAGGCTGGCCATCAGCTCGTCAAACAGCTCCTGGCCGCCGCCGTAGTAGACCCAGCCCAGCACCTCTTGCGAGGACCAGCCGAAGCAGGGGCCGGTGCCGAAGAGCGAGGCGGTCTTGGACTTGGAATACCAGTAGGCGGGCACATAGTGGGCCGCGTCGAGCACGCCGCGGTGAACGGCGTCCTGCATCTGGCTGGTCTTGACCACCGAGTCGACCGGCAGCAGGTCGATCTTGAGCTTGCCGCCCGACATCTCGTTCACGCGCTTGACGTAGGACTGCGCGTTCTCGAGGAAGATGCCGCCGCCCCAGGCCGCCTGCATCTTGAGCGTGGTGCCTTCCTGCGCGAGCGCGGGCGTGGCGAGCGCGCCGCCCGCGGCAACAGCCGCCGAGCCGCGCAGGAAATTTCTGCGAGAAGTGCTGGTCATGGTTCCTCCCCTGGTATGACCCCGTGATTGCCTGTTCTTCTCGCAATCCGGCCGCGCCTCCTACGCGGTCGGTTGCCATGGCAATCCCCGGGGTCAGGTTAGGTCTGTTGCGCAAATTTGGTCAAGTCTATTTACCAGATGACGGGGTTTCGCCCGGAATATGGGCGATTCACGCATCTGATTGACGTGCCTCAGGAAGTTGCAATAGCCTGCGCGTTCAGGGAGAGGTTCATGGGCAAGCCAACGGTGCATGACATCGCCCGCGAGGCGGGGGTCAGCCTGGCGACGGTCGACCGGGTGCTGAACGGCCGTGCCGGGGTGCGCGAGGCGACGGTGCGCCGCGTGCAGGAGGCGGTTGGCCGGCTGGGTTACGTCCGCGACCTGTCGGCGGCGAACCTGGCGCGGCAGCGGCGCTATCGCTTTGCCTTCCTCTTGCCGGACACGCCCTCACAGTTCCTGCACGGCCTGCACCGGGCGGTGGACGAGGCGGCGCTGGCCTTCAGCGCCGACCGGCTGGAGGTGGAGACGACGCATGTCGCCATCGGCGACCCGGTGGCGCTGCAACAGGCGTTCCGGCGGATCGAGGCGCGGGGCGCCGAGGGCGTGGCGATCATGGCGAACGAGACGCCGATGATGCGCGACATGATCGCGAGGCTGAAGGCGAAGGGCGTGGCGGTGGTGGCGATCATCACCGACCAGCCGCAATCCGAGCGGGACCATTTCGTCGGCATCGACAACCTGGCGGCGGGGCGCACGGCGGGGGTACTGATGGGCCGTTTCAGCGCGGCCGGGCCGGGCAAGATCATCGTCGTCGTCAACACCATGCAGGCGCGCGACATGGTGGACCGGCGGATGGGCTTCGACGAGGTGCTGGCGGAACGCTTTCCGCAACTGGTGGCGCTGCCGACGGTCGAAGGCTGGGACAACCACGAAATCGTGGCGCGTGTGACGGCGCAGTGCCTGGACAGCCATCAGGGCGTGACCGGCATCTACTGCGCGGGCGCGGGCCTGCGCGGCGTGACCGAGGTGGTGCGCAACCGGGGCCTGGGCGAGCGCATGGTAATCGTCAGCCACGACCTGACGCCGCATTCGCGCGCGATGCTGCGGACAGGCGTGGTGGACGTGGTGATCAACCAGAACGCCGGGCACATCGCCCGCAGCGCCATGCGGGTGCTGAAGGCGCATTGCGACGGGGTGGAGGTGATCGCCAGCCAGGAGCGCATAAGGATCGAGATCGTGTTGAAGGAAAACCTGCCGCAGGACGGCGAGGGAGAGGAGAAGAGATGAAGACCATCAAGGGTCCGGCGCTGTTCCTGGCGCAATTCGCAGGCGACGCGGCGCCGTTCAATTCCTGGGGGGCGATCACGAAATGGGCGGCGGATTGCGGCTATGCGGGGGTGCAGGTGCCCAGCTGGGACGGGCGGCTGTTCGATCTCGCCAAGGCGGCGGTCTCGAAGGACTATTGCGACGCGTTCAAGGGCGAGGCGGCGGAGAACGGGGTCGCGGTGACGGAGCTGTCGACGCACCTGCAAGGCCAGCTTGTGGCGGTGCATCCGGCCTATGACGCGGCTTTCGACGGCTTTGCCGACCCGTCGGTGCGCGGCAACCCGAAGGCGCGGCAGGCCTGGGCGGTGGAGCAGGTGAAGGCGGCGATCAGCGCCTCGCGCAACCTTGGCATTTCGGCCCACGCGACATTCTCGGGCGCGCTGGCCTGGCCCTATGTCTATCCCTGGCCGCAGCGCCCGGCGGGGCTGGTGGAGACCGCCTTTGACGAGCTGGCCGCGCGCTGGCGGCCGATCCTCGATCATGCGGAGGAGAACGGGGTGGACCTGTGCTACGAGATCCATCCGGGCGAGGATCTGCACGACGGGGTGAGCTTCGAGATGTTCCTCGACCGGGTCGGGGGGCATGGGCGGGCGAAGATGCTCTATGACCCCTCGCACTATGTGCTCCAGGCGATGGACTACCTCGACAACATCGACATCTACCACGAGCGGATCGGCATGTTCCACGTCAAGGACGCCGAGTTGAACCCGACGGGGCGGCAGGGGGTCTATGGCGGCTACCAGTCCTGGGTCAACCGCGCCGGGCGGTTCCGGTCGCTGGGGGACGGGCAGGTGGACTTCGGGGCGGTGTTCTCGAAGCTGACGCAATACGACTTCGACGGCTGGGCGGTGGTCGAATGGGAATGCGCGATGAAGCATCCCGAGGACGGGGCGCGGGAAGGGGCGCAGTTCGTCAGGGACCACATCATCCGGGTGACGGAGCGGGCGTTCGACGATTTCGCCGATGGCGGGACGGACGAGGCGGCCAATCGGGCGATGCTGGGGCTTTGAGGTGAGGCCGGGGGGCGCTGCCCCGTCGCCATTGTCGCTCGGACCAATGGCGCGACAATGGCGACCCCCGGAGATATTTGAAAAGAGAAGAAGCAGGGAGGTTGTTATGGAACGTCAGGGCGCGGCGCGGATCCGGCTGGGGATGGTGGGGGGCGGGCGCGATGCCTTCATCGGCGGCGTGCATCGCATGGCGGCGCGGCTGGACGACCAGTTCGCGCTGGTGGCGGGGTGTTTTTCCTCGACGGCGGAGAAATCGCGGGCCTCGGGGGCGGACCTGGGGCTAGAGCCGGGCCGGGTCTATGACGATTTTGCCGCGATGGCGCAGCGCGAGGCGCGGCTGAAGGACGGGATCGAGGCGGTGGCGATCGTCACGCCGAACCACATGCATTACCCGGTGGCGAAGGAGTTCCTGAAGCGCGGCATCCACGTGATCTGCGACAAGCCGCTGACCGCGACTCTGGGTGAGGCGAAGAAGATGGTGAAGGCGGCGGAGACCTCGGGGGCGCTCTTCGTGCTGACGCACAATTACACCGGCTATCCGATGGTGCGGCAGGCGCGGGCGATGGTGGCCTCGGGCGCGCTGGGGCGTATCCGCGTGGTGCAGGTCGAATATCCCCAGGACTGGCTGACCGAGGCGCTGGAGGCGACCGGGCAGAAGCAGGCGGGCTGGCGCACCGATCCCGAGCGGTCGGGGGCGGGGGGCAGCATCGGCGACATCGGCACCCATGCGATGAACCTGGCGGGGTTCGTCTCGGGCCTGCGGCTGGAAGCGGTCTGCGCCGACATGCAGAGCTTTGTCGAGGGGCGGCGGGTGGACGACAACGCCCATGTGCTGCTGCGCTTCGAGGGGGGCGCGCGGGGGATGCTGTGGTCGTCCCAGGTCGCGCCGGGGAACGAGAACGCGCTGCGGCTGCGCGTCTACGGCGACAAGGGCGGGCTGGAATGGGCGCAGGAAGAGCCGAACACGCTGTGGCACGCGCCCTTCGGCGAGGCGCCGCGGCGCATCCGGCGCGGCTATGCCGGATCGGACGGGGCGGCGGGGCGGGTGAGCCGCATCCCCTCGGGCCATCCCGAGGGCTACCTCGAAGCCTTCGCGACGATCTATACCGAGGCGGCGGCGGCGATTCGCGCCCGCGCGGCGGGCGCGGCGCTGCCGGAGGGCGTGGTTTTCCCCGGCGTGGCGGAGGGGCTGGAGGGCGTCGCCTTTGTCGACGCCTGCGTGCGGTCGTCGAACCGGGGCGGGGTCTGGGTGACGCCGGCGCGCTGACTCGCCTGGGAAAAACCCTCCGGGGCGCGGCGCGGCCGGTTCCTGATGTGCGTGCCTCAGGATTTTTCTTTACTTGAGGTACGCACCTCAATTACGCTTTGCCCAATCCGGCGGAGGGGGTCCAGCGGGGCCAGGGGTTGCCGGGTGGCGAAACGGGAGGATTTGCTATGACAATTTCGAGGCTATTGGCGGCCACCGCCGTGACGACCATCGCGCTGTCCGGGGCGGCCGCGGCGGAGAACCTGACGCTGTGCTGGGCGGCCTGGGATCCGGCGAATGCGCTGGTCGAGCTCAGCAAGGACTTCGAGGCGCAGTCGGGCCACACGATGAACTTCGAGTTCGTGCCCTGGCCGAACTTCGCCGACCGGATGCTGAACGAGCTGAACTCGGGCGGCAAGCTCTGCGACCTGCTGATCGGCGACAGCCAGTGGATCGGCGGCGGCGCCGAGAACGGGCATTACGTCAAGCTGAACGACTTCTTTGCCAAGGAAGGCATCAGCATGGACGATTTCGCGCCCGCGACCGTCTATGCCTACTCGACCTGGCCCAAGGGCGAGCCGAACTATTACGCGCTGCCCGCGATGGGCGACGCCAATGCCTGGTACTACCGCAAGGACTGGTTCGCGCGGGACGATATCAAGGCGGCGTTCAAGGAGAAGACCGGACGCGACCTGGGAGAGCCGAAGACCCAGAAGGAACTGCTGGAAATCGCGCAGTTCTTCCAGGGGCGCGAGATCGACGGCAAGACCGTCTACGGCGCGGCGATCTTCACCGAGCGCGGATCGGAAGGCATCACGATGGGCGTGACCGGGGCGCTGTATCCCTGGGGCTTCAAATACGAGAACACGCCCGGCAAGTACGACATGGAAGGAGCGGTGAACTCGCCCGAGGCTGTCGAGGCGCTGGAATTCTACAAGGAGTTCTACAAGACCGCGACGCCGCCCGGCTATACCAACAGCTACATGGGCGAGAGCCTCGACGCCTTCAAGTCGGGCCAGGTCGCCATGGGGATGAACTGGTTCGCCTTCTTCCCGGGACTCTACGCCGACCCGGTGGTGGGCGGCGACAAGATCGGCTTCTTCGTCAACCCGCCGCAGAACCAGGCGGGCTCGACGCTGGGCGGCCAGGGCATTTCGGTCGTCAGCTATTCCGAGAAGCGGGACGCGGCGCTGGAATACGTCAAGTGGTTCGCGCAACCCGAGGTCCAGCAGAAGTGGTGGACGCTGGGCGGCTACTCCTGCCATGTGGCGGTGCTGAACGATCCGGGCTTCAAGGACAGCGCGCCCTTTGCCGGCGACTTCCTCGAGGCGATGGGGGGCGTGCAGGACTTCTGGCAGGAGCCGGCCTATGCCGAGCTGCTGCTGGCGATGCAGAAGCGGATGCACGACTATGTCGTGGCCGACCAGGGCACCGCCAAGGAGGCGCTGGACGCGCTGATCGAGGACTGGACCGAGGTCTTCGAGGACGAAGGCAAGCTCTGATCCCGACAAGGGTGGGCAGATTGCCCACCCTACCCCCGATCCGTAGGGTGGGCGATGCGCCCACCGTCCGCCACGGCGGGGCCAGTCCCGCCATGCGTCAGACCGCGAAGGCCCGCCCATGACCGACACCATCGCAGACCGCGCCGCCCGCGCCACGCCCGTCCCGGTCGCCCGGCGCATTCGCGGGCTTTCGGACCGGGCGATCGCCTGGGTCTTCGTGGCGCCGACGATCTTCCTGCTGCTGGCGGTCAACATCTTCCCGCTGATCTGGACGATCAACCTCAGCTTCACCGACTTCAAGGCCAACCGGGCGACGCGGGGCGTCGAATACATCGGCCTGCGCAACTACGAGCGCATCCTGACGGATGAAGACATCTGGCTGACGATGCAGGCCACGGCGCATTTCCTGTTCTGGACGATCTTCTTCCAGGTGCTGATCGGCTTCACGCTGGCCTGGCTGATCAACCGCAAGTTCCGGGGCAACGATCTGTGGACGACGATCATCGTGCTGCCGATGATGCTGTCGCCCGCCGTCGTGGGCAACTTCTGGACCTTCCTCTACCAGCCGCAGATCGGGCTGTTCAACTACGTCGTCGGCTTCTTCTCGGGCGTCGACCCGTCGAGTTTCGAGATGATCGGTTCGGTCAGCCTTGCCCCCTGGTCCATCGTCATCGTGGATACCTGGATGTGGACGCCCTTCGTCATGCTGATCTGCCTGGCCGGCCTTCGATCCATACCCGATTACATCTACGAGGCGGCGGAGATCGACCGGGCGTCGAAATGGCGGCAGTTCTGGACCATCACGGTGCCGATGGTGCTGCCCTTCCTGATGCTGGCGGTGCTGTTCCGGGGCATCGAGAATTTCAAGATGTTCGACCTGGTGGTGCAGCTGACCGGCGGCGGGCCGGGATCGACCACCGAGCTGACCTCGATCAACCTCAAGCGCGAGGCCTTCGAGAAGTGGCGCACCGGCTATGCCAGCGCCTATGCCATCATCCTTTTCGTCACCGTGTTCGGGCTGGCCTCGATCTACGTCAAGGCGCTGAACAAGGTGAAGGAGCGGTGATGCCCGGGCTTCTTTTCTTCACAAATACTCCCCGCGCGGCGCGCTCCGGCCGCCAGGCCGGATCGGGGCGCGCACCATGAGCAGCTATTCGATCACCGAACCCTCGGCCCGCCAGAAGTGGATCGCCGGCACGCTGGTCATCCTCTACGCGCTGATCACCATGATCCCGCTGGTCTGGATCCTGCTCACCGGCTTCAAGTCGCCTGCCGACGCCATCAGCTATCCGCCCAAGGTGGTGTTCGACCCGACGCTGGAAGGCTACGTCAACC
>JAGRMS010000483.1 GCA_020441135.1 Pseudooceanicola sp. | reverse complement strand
CCAGTCGGTGCGCGGATTGCCGATGCAGTAGAGGTAGCCCATCGGGATATGAATCCAGTGATAATTATCGCGTCCCCCTGCCTCGAGCAGCAGGACGCGATGCCCGGCGCGGCTGAGCCGGTTGCCCAGCACGCAGCCCGCGCTGCCTGCGCCGATGACGATGAAATCCCAGGACATGTCTGTCTCCCCCGTTTTCCAGCGTCCTAGCAGAGGGCGCGGGAATGTCAAAGTGTCGGCACTTAGTGCTCCAACGGCAGCGCCGTGGTGCGGAACACCGTGCGCAGCGCAAAGCTCGACTGCATCTGCGCCACGCCGGGCAGGCGGGCGAGGTGCTGGCGGTGGATGCGGGCGAAATCCTCGGTGTTCTCGGCGACGACCTTCAGGATGTAGTCGGCGGTCCCGGCCATCAGGTGGCATTCCAGCACCGCCGGGATGCGCGTCACCGCCTTTTCGAAGGCGTCGAGCAGTTCATCGGCCTGGCCCTGGAGCGTGATCTCGACAAAGACCGTGGTTGAAACGCCCAGTTTGCGTGCGTCGAGCAGGGCTACATAACCGCGGATATAGCCCTCTTCCTCCAGTCGCTGCACCCGCCGGTGGCAGGCGGAGGGCGAGAGGTTCACCTGATCGGACAGGTCAGCGTTCGACATGCGGCCGCGCGACTGGAGCGTGGAGAGGATCTTGCGGTCGATGGAGTCGAGCAGCATTGGCGCACGTCCCTTGCGTGGTTTGTCGTTTCCTTCGCTGAATATTCGAGAAAACCCCGGAAAGGCGAGCGGAAGTTTCACGGAAATTGCGGGCCGAAAGCGCGATGATCGTCGGCACATGAGGAGGAGACACCATGAAAATCGGTTGCCCGAAGGAAATCAAGCCGCAGGAGTTCCGGGTCGGGATGACGCCGAACGCGGTGCGCGAGGCGGTGGCGCACGGGCACCAGGTGCTGGTCGAGACCGGCGCCGGCGCGGGCGCGGGGTTCGACGATGCGGCCTATGTCGCCGCCGGGGCGCTGATCGCGGGCGGGCCCGCGGAGGTCTTCGACCTGGCCGACTTGATCGTCAAGGTGAAGGAACCGCAGGCGGGCGAGCGCGCGATGCTGCGCGAGGGACAGGTACTGTTCACCTATCTGCACCTGGCGCCCGATCCGGAGCAGACGCACGATCTGCTGGCCTCGGGCGTCACCGCCATCGCCTATGAGACGGTGACGGATCGCAACGGAGGGCTGCCGCTGCTGGCGCCGATGTCCGAGGTGGCGGGGAAACTCGCACCGCAGGTGGGCGCGTGGACCTTGCAGAAGGCGAACGGCGGGCGTGGCGTGCTGCTGGGCGGGGTGCCTGGCGTGTCCCCTGCCCGTGTGGCGGTGATTGGCGGCGGCGTGGTCGGCACCCATGCGGCGCGGGTCGCGGCGGGGATGGGGGCGGACGTGACGGTGCTTGACCGCTCGCTGCCGCGGATGCGCTACCTGGACGACGTGTTCAACCGCGATTTCAAGACGATGTATGCCTCGGCCGGGAACATCGCCGAGGTGATCGCCGAGGCCGACATGGTGATCGGCGCGGTGCTGATCCCGGGGGCGGCGGCGCCCAAGCTGGTCAGCCGGGCGCAGCTGGCGTCGATGAAGCCGGGCGCCGTTCTGGTTGACGTGGCGATCGACCAGGGCGGGTGTTTCGAGACCTCGAAGGCGACGACGCACAAGGATCCGATCTACGAGGTGGATGGCATCCTGCATTACTGCGTGGCGAACATGCCGGGCGCGGTGGCACGGACCTCGACCATTGCGCTTGGCAACGCGACGATGCCCTTCATGCTGGCGCTGGCGGACAAGGGCTGGAAACGCGCCTGCGCCGAGGATCCGCACCTGTTGGAGGGGCTGAACGTTCACGCGGGCAAGCTGACGTATTACGCCGTTGGCAAGGCGCTGGGCATCGACGTGGTGTCGCCGTCGATGCTGGTGAAGGGTCAGGTATAGCGGCGCAGAAGCGCGCTGAGCACCCCGCCCTGCCGCAGCAGATCGACCTCTTGCCCGGTCTCGACGGCGGCGCGGGCGGCGATGCTTTTCGTTCCCCGCGCGTGGCGCCACAGGACGGGCACCTCCCGGTTCGGGGTCAGCGCCTCGGGCGGCAGGTCGATGGCGAAACGGTCGGCGGCGGTGATCCCGGCGCTGGCGGGCCGGGTGTCGTCGGCGATGCAGAGCGGCAGGATGCCCATGCCGATCAGGTTCTGGCGGTGGATGCGCTCGAAACTGCGGGCCAGCACGGCGCGGACACCCAGCAGGGCGACTCCCTTGGCGGCCCAGTCGCGGCTTGATCCCATGCCATAACGCTCACCCGCCAGCAGGATCGCGGGGGTGTCGCTGGCGCGCAGGCGGTCGGCGGCGAGGTGGAGCGGCAGCGTCTCGCCGGTGTCGAGGATCGTGTGCGCGGGTGGCAGGTCGCCCAGATGATTGCGGGCGAGGCGGTTGGTGAAAAGGCCGCGCAGCATGACCTCCCAGTTGCCGCGATAGGCGGCATAGACGTTGAGGTCGTCCGGATCGCCCCCCCGCTCGATCAGCCAGCGGCCCGCCTCGGAAGTCGGGTCGATCCACCCGGCGGGCGAAATGTGGTCGGTGGTCATGTCGTCGCCAAGCACCATCAGGGGCGCGGCGGAATAGGTGCCGAGGCTGGTCGGCTGGATGCGCGCGAACTTCGGGCGGCGCAAGGACCGGCTGGCGGGATCCCAGGGGAAGCGCGGGGTGGACGGGCAGTCGATGGCGGCCCAGTCGGGGTTCTGCGCGGCTTGTCTGAAGGCTTGCGGGACGTCGTTCGGGCGGAAGGCATGGAGGGCGGCGTCGATTTCGGCGGGGGTGGGCCAAAGATCCTTGAGCGTGACGCCGGGGGCGAGCGGGTCGGTCAGGATGTCGCCCTGTGTGGTTCCCTTCAGCGCATAGGCGACGACAAGCGGCGGTGAAGCGAGGTAGCCGAGGTCGAGCTTGGGATGCACGCGGCCCGGGAAATTGCGGTTGCCGGAGAGGACGGCGGCAATGGCCTTGCCGTCCTTCAGGGCGTCCTCGATCACCGGCAAGAGTGGGCCGGAGTTGCCGATGCAGGTGGTGCAACCGAAGCCGACGATGTCGAAGCCGAGCGCGGAGAGGTCGTCGAGCAGACCGGCGCGCGCGAGGTAGTCCCGCGCCGAGGGCGAACCGGGGGCGAGCGAGGTCTTGACCCAGGGCGGGACGGTCAGCCCGCGCTGCCGGGCCTTGCGGGCCAGCAGCCCGGCGGCGATCAGCAGGCGCGGGTCCGAGGTGTTGGTGCAGCTGGTGATTGCCGCGATGCCGACCGCGCCGTCGGGAACGCCTTCGGCGGTCTTCAGCGGGCGGCCGATGGCGGCTTCGATGCGCGGGGCGGCCTCGGACGGGGCGCAGCGGTCCTGCGGGCGGCGGGGGCCCGCGATCAGGGGCGTGAGCGTGGCGACGTCGATGGCGATCTCGCGGTCGAAACGGGGATGTTGAGCGGGGTCGAACCAGAGGCCCATTGCCCGGAAGGCGGGTTCGATGGCCTCTGTGAGACTGTCGGGCCTGTCGGTGATGCGCAGATAGGCGACCGTGGCCGCGTCGACCGGGAAGAAGCCTGTCGAGGCCCCGTATTCCGGGGCCATGTTGGCGATCACCGCGCGGTCTCCGGCGGTCAGGGTCGCGACGCCGGGGCCGAAGAATTCGACGAAGGCGCCGGTGACGTTGAGGCGGCGCAACTGGTGCGTGACCTCGAGCGCGAGATCGGTGGAAAGCGTTCCGGGCGGCAGCGCGCCATCCAGCCGAACGCCCACCACCTCGGGCATGGCAAGCATGGCGGGCTGGCCGAAGAGGACGCTTTCCGCCTCGAGCCCGCCGATGCCCCAGGCCAGCACGCCGATGCCGTTGATCATCGGCGTGTGGCTGTCGGTGCCCAGCAGCATATCGGGATGCATGCCGTCGGGGGTGACGTGCAGCACCGTCGCCAGCTGTTCCAGGTTGATCGTGTGCATGATCCCGGTGCCGGGCGGGTTCACATGCACGCCCGCGAGGTTGGCCGAAGCCCACTTGAGGAAGGCATATCGCTCGGCGTTCCGCGCGATCTCCTGCGTGGCGTTGCGGCGGGCGGCGTCGGGGCGGGCGTGGATGTCGACCGCCAGCGAGTGGTCGACCGAGACCTGCACCGGCAGTTGCGGCGTCAGCGTGGCCGGATCACCCCCCGCCTCGGCCAGCGCGTCGCGCAGGCCCGCGATATCGGCCAACGCCGGGGTGCAGGTGGTGTCGTGCATCAGCAGGCGGTTGGGCCGGAAGGTGAATTCGAAGGCGGTTGGCCGTCCCGCCAGCCAGTCGTCGAGCGCCGCCAGCAGCGGCCCGGCCTCTGAGGTCGCGCGCAGGTGGTTTTCGGCCAGCAGGCGCAGGACATGCGGCAGCCGGGTCAGGCGGGGGCCGAGGATCGCGGGTAGGTCGGTGATCGGTGTCATGGGGCAGCAGGGGTTTGCGCGGATGCGCCGGGCGCATCCGCTTGGGTTTCGGCATGGCGAGGTCGAGGGTCAGTCGCCCTCGGCGGTTTCCTCGGGCGGGCGGTTGGCCTCGATCCGCTTCTTCAGGCGGCGGCCCATCACGATGGGCAGGACGAAGCCGGTGATGGCGATGATCCAGAGCACGATGGCGAGCGGGCTACCAAACAGGATCGACCAGTCGCCGTCCGAGATTTGCAAGGCGCGGCGCAGGTTCACCTCCATCTCGTTGCCGAGCAGGATGCCGAGGATGATCGGCACCATCGGCACGTCGAGCTTGCGCAGCGCCCAGCCGAGCAGGCCGAAGCCCACCATCAGCATGACGTCGAAGGTGGAACTGGTGATGCCATAGATTCCGACGAAAGAGATCATCGCGACCACCGGCATCAGGATGCGTGTCGGCACCAGCAGCACGCGGGTGAACAGGCCCACCATCGGGATGTTCAGCGCGAGCAGCATGAAATTGGCGATGAACAACGCCGCGATCAGGCCCCAGACGATGTCCGGGTTGCGGGTGAACAGCAGCGGCCCCGGCGTGATGTTGAGCGAGAGCAGCACCGCCAGCAGCACGGCGGTGGTGCCCGACCCCGGCACGCCAAGCGCCAGCATCGGCACCAGCGCACCCCCGGCGGCGGCGTTGTTGCCCGACTCGGGCGCCGCCACGCCGCGCGGGTCGCCCTTCCCGAAGGTCTTGCCGTCGCGGTCGACGGCCAGTTTCTCCATCGAATAGGCCAGGAACGACCCGAGCGATGCCCCCGCCCCCGGCAACACGCCGGCGATGAAGCCGATCCCGGTGCCCCGGGTCATGGTGGGGATGCAGCTTCGGATCGTGGCCCAGCTGGGCAGCAGGCGGCCGATGGTCATGGTGCCGCCCCTGGCCGCCGATCCGCCGCGATGGTGTTCGAGGAAGATGAACACCTCGGACAGCGCGAACAGCCCGACAATGGCGACAAGGAAGTCGATGCCATCGTAAAGGTGGATATGCCCGAAGGTGAAGCGTTCCGACCCGGTCTGCGAGTCGCTGCCGATCATGGCGATCGCCAGGCCCAGCGCGGCGGCAAAGGCGGATTTCGCCTGGTTGGTGGAGCTGATGCCGCCCAGAGTGGCAAAGGCCAGGGTGAACAGGACGAAGTATTCGGCGGGGCCGAACAGAAGCGCGATCTTCACCAGTTGCGGCGCCAGCATCACCAGGCCGATGGTGGCAAACAGCGAGCCGACGAAGCTCGCGATGCCCGAAAGCGTCAAGGCCTCGCCCGCGCGACCCTGCCGGGCCATCGGGTAACCGTCGATACAGGTCATCATCGCCGGTTCGTCGCCGGGGATGTTCAGCAGGATCGAGCTGATTCGCCCGCCGTACATGGCCCCGTAGTAGACCGACGTGAGGAGGATCAGCGACGGCGTCGGACCAAGGCCGAGCGAGAAGGCGATGGGGATCAGGATCGCCACGCCATTGGCGGGGCCGAGCCCCGGCAGCGCCCCCATCAGCGTGCCGAGGAAACAGCCGATGAAGGCCAGCAGCAGGTTTTCCAGCGTAAGGGCGATGGCGAAGCCGTCGCCGAGTGCATTCAGGATCTCCATGTCCGCCCCCCCTCAGAAGCCGAACGGCCCACGGGCCAGCGACAGCCCGAGGATCGTGTGGAAGACAAGGTAGATTCCGCCCGAGGTCAGCACGCCGGTGATGACGGAACCCAGCGGGGGCGAGCCGAGACGCCAGGTCAGGTAGGCGGTGGCGAAGACGGTAGAGATGACAAAGCCGATCTCGGGCAGCACCCAGGCGTAAAGCATCAGCGCGGCGGCGGCGAAGAGGATCTCGGCAAAGGCCTGCATCCCGGGCCAGGCCGGTTCGGCGTCCGGGCGCAGAATGAAGACCAGCGAACAGATCGCGACGATGGCCCCGACGATATAGGGGAAGGTGCGCGGCCCGATCACGTCGATCATGAAGCTGTCGGGAATGATGGACGCGGCCCAGATGTAGAAGGCCGCCAGCAGCAGCCCGACGGCGCCAAAGATGCGGTCGCTCATTATCGTATCTCCCCCCGATTGGTGTTCGGGCCGCCCCTTCTGCGGGGGCGGCCCGGATGGCGTCATTTCAGGATGCCGATTTCCTTCGACATCGACGTCACGTCCGCGATGTTGCTGTCGATGAAGGCCTGCATGTCCGCGCCGAAGTTGTTGAACGGCTCGATTGCGGCGGCCTCGAGCGAGGCCTGGAACTCGGGCGATTCGGTCATCTTCCGGATCGCGTCACTCCAGAATGCCTTCGCCTCGTCCGAGGCGCCTTGCGGCATGTAGAGCCCGCGCCAGTTGGCGCCGATCACGTCGTAGCCCTGCTCTTTCGCGGTTGGCAGGTCGGGGAAGGCCTTCATCCGCTGCGGCGCCAGCACGGCAACGATGCGCACGTCGCCGGATTCGTAAAAGCCGCGGATTTCGGAGAAGTCGCCCGAGACAGCCTGGACGGAACCCGACAGCAGCGCCGTCAGCGCCTCGCCGCCACCCGAGAAGGCGACGTATTTCAGCTGGCGCACGTCGTCGACACCGGCCGCCTTGGCGAGAAGCATCGGCTTGATGTGGTCATAGCTGCCGACCGACGACCCGCCGGCGATGGCGACCGAGCGCGGATCGGCCTTGATCGCGTCCATCATCGACTTGAGGTCGGTGTAAGGCGAATCCTTGGCGACCGCGATGACGCCATATTCCGCCCCGAAGGTGGCAAGCCAGTGGACATCCGCCGCCGTTGCGCCCTCGAAGATGCCCTGCGCGAGGCGGGCACTGGTGCTGACCGAGGCGGCGACGATCACGTTGTTGTCCTCGTTGCGCTCTTTCGTCACATGCGCGAAGGCCACGCCGCCGCCGCCGCCCGTCATGTTCGTGACCTGCATGGTGCCTGGGATCAGCTTGAGATCGAACAGGAACTTGGCCGTGGTGCGGCAGATGAAATCCCAACCGCCGCCCGGATTTGCAGGCGCGATACACTCCGGGTTTTCGGGCGTAAAGTTCTGTGCCATGCTCGGCAAAGGCGAGAGGGCTGCGAAAGCGAAGGCGAGCGCGGCGGCGCGCTTGAGTCTGGTGTACATGAATCCTCCTCCCAGATTCGGTTTGTTGTAGATTTTACATCTCACCGATGATTGCACTTTTCAAGATAAAAGTTCATTGCCCTGGAACCCTCCGGGCTTCATCGACGCTCTCATGCAGTGAATTTCGCACTTTTCTTTGTCTTACCGCATCGATTGGCGCAGTGCGCCAAAGGTTTTTTGCAGACTTAAAAGCACCATCATCTCAGACGGGGATGCGGCTTTCGGCAACGTCGCGCATGGCCGTCCGGCGGTTGGATGACCACCTCAGCCATTGGCGCAACTCGGCCTGGGAGGCGCTGATGTCACCCTCCCACTGGCCGACATTGTGCAGCCCCGCCGCGATGTCGTTACTGATCCGCCGAGCGGACTGCTGACACTCTTCAAACTGAAGCATGCAGGCCAGCGCCTGCGCCTGTTGTGCCGAGTTGGGCCAGTAACGGACATAGCGTTCCGCGAGAAGCCTCAGGTCGCCGAACAATTGGGTCAGATCCGCGTAGAACCCCTGATAGCGTTCAAGTCGTCCGCGCGCCTCGGCGGCTTGGCGTTCCTGTGTTGTCAGCACATCGGCCCATTGTAGCTGCATGGTGTAGAACGCCTGACCGGCTTGCTGCTCCTGGCGGCTTCCCTGTCCGTAACGCGCGTAGGCATCGGCCCAGGCGCCAAAAAGGCCGCTCATCTCGCGCGAGCGGTTGGGCACGGTTTCCCTTTCACGCCGGATCCGGGCGAACATCGCACCGGAGCGTTGAACGGCGCGATTGACCCGCGTCAGGTTCTCATCCCGGACGCCGAGAACGTCCCAGTCATCCGATCGCCGGGGGTTGAACCGCGCAGCGCGGTTGAAGGTGGCGATATGCCCACGGATCTCGGTCAGCCTGCCGTGGGCGTCGTGAATGCGTTGAAGAGTCGTCAGGACGGACAAAATGGACATCGGAACAATCCCGATCTGACAAGATGCGCCCGCCCTGGTCCATTCAGTCTAAGGAAAGTGCCCAAAAACGCAAACGCCGCCCCAAGGGGCGGCGGTTTGTTGCTGATTTCATCGTAACGAGAGATACAAACAGAGGATTTTTTAGGTTTGGCAGTGACCTACTCTCCCACACCTTAGGGTGCAGTACCATCGGCGCTACAGTGCTTAACTGCCGGGTTCGGGATGGGACCGGGTGTTTCACTTGCGCTATGACCACCAAACCGAAAAAATCCTCTGTCTCTTTGCGCGGTGAAGCGCATCGAGTTCCAAGTCAGGCATACCGTCTTGTTGGTGTATGCTTTCGATCCCAGAAGTCTTTCTTCTACTGGATCAAATCAAGCCTATCGGACAATTAGTACCGGTCAACTGAACACATTGCTGTGCGTACATCTCCGGCCTATCGACGTGGTGGTCTTCCACGGCCCTCAAGGGAGACCTAGTTTTGAAGGGGGCTTCC